>CAYYDL010000173.1:0-18329 GCA_964470545.1 uncultured Hyphomicrobium sp.
CACGGCCAAGGCGCTTACCGGCAACGTCGAATATGTTGATGGCGGCTATCACGTTCTCGGATAGTCCAGGCGAGGCATCATGGAAATGATCACCAACCGCACCTTCGCGGAAATGAAGGTGGGCGATAGTGCAAGCCTTATGCGCACGTTTACCCATCGTGATATCGAATTGTTCGCTGCGATGTCGGGGGACGTCAACCCGGCGCACGTCGATCCAGAATTCGCCAAGACGGATATCTTTCATGGTGTCATTGCCCACGGAATGTGGGGCGCGGCACTGATCTCGACGGTGCTTGGAACCGAGCTTCCGGGGCCCGGCACAATCTATCTTGATCAGACGTTGCAGTTCCGCAGACCCGTACGGCTGGGTGACACGGTAAAGGTGACATTGACCGTCGCGCAGAAATTGCCACCGCACAATCGCGTTCATCTCGATTGCAAAGTCGTCAATCAGAAGGCCGAAGAAGTGATCACGGGAATTGCGACCGTTGTGGCGCCCATCGAGAAGATATCGCGCCCTCGCGTGCAGGTCCCGGAAGTCAGAGTCGAAGAAGAGGAGACCTGAACACTCGGCCTTCGGTTATGGCACGAGTACGGCGGCACCCGAAAAACGTCCGGCGCGTAGATCCGCCAGCGCCTCATTGGCCCGCACCAACGGATAGATTGTTGTCGTCGTGCGGACGTTGGCCTTCGGAGCAATTGCGAGAAACTCATGCGCGTCTGCGCGGGTCAGATTGGCGACCGAACGAATTTCCCGTTCCTCCCATAGGATGTCGTAGGGAAATTGCGGGATATCGCTCATGTGGATACCGCCGCATACGACTCGACCGCCCTTCCGCACCGCTTTGAGCGCTATTGGCACGAGCGCGCCCACCGGCGCGAAAATGATCGCAGCATCGAGCTCTTGCGGCGGCGGCTCATCCGAACCGCCACTCCAATGCGCACCAAGGGATCGTGCGAATTTCTGAGCTTCGATGTCGCCCGGCCGGGTGAAGCCGTAAACCTCGCGGCCCTGCCAGATGCAAACCTGCGCAATGATGTGCGCCGCCGCACCGAAGCCATAGAGCCCGACGCGCTTGCCGTCGCCAGCCATCCGCAAGGACCGCCATCCGATCAGTCCGGCGCACATCAACGGCGCCGCCGCCACGGGATCGGAGAAATTCTCCATAGAAAATGCAAATGCCGCGTCGGCTATCACGTGCGTCGCAAACCCACCATCCCGCGTATAGCCAGTGAAGAGCGGGAAATCGCACAAATTTTCACGGTCAGCCAAGCAATAGGCGCAGTGCCCGCATGTGTGCCCGAGCCACGGGACTCCGACGCGTTCTCCGAGCCTGTGATCGTGCACATCGGGCCCGATTGCATCGACGATGCCAACGATTTCGTGGCCCGGGATGACCGGATGCTTCGGGTTTGGGAGGTCTCCGTCGATGACGTGAAGATCGGTCCGGCAGACGGCACAGGCTTCGACGCGCACCCTGATCTCGCCTTTCTGAGGCGAAGGATCAGGCCGCTCCTCAAGTGTCAGAGGCTGGCCGACAGCGCGAAAGACCATGGCTTTCATCGGGCGGGCAATTTCCAATGGATAAGCAGGGCCACGCGCTTGTCGTTTCCATCAGCCGATTGCATCGGAACGACGCTCTTACGCCCAGCGATTGGCGTTAGCGAGCGGTGCCTCCTCATCGGGCGAATAGACGACCATGCCGGACATCGGGTCGACCCAGCTCAAATGGCTCTTTACTTTCTTGACCCCAGGGACGTTCTCGGCTGCGACGATAGCCGCTTCATCCTGGCGGTAAGCCGTATAGGAACCCCAGAGATCGACGGCGCCGTCCTTGACGGTCACATTCAGCAGCTCGTTCGCTGCCCACGGCAACGTGCCGAGTGCCGCGATGACGCCTTCGCGGATCTTAGCATCGCTCTGATCGACCTTGACGCCCCCAACCAGTCCCGACAGGGCCTGGAGCAGATTGGCGCGACTGACGATCCCGACCACGGCACCGTCTTTAACGACCGGTACGCGCTTGATCTGATTCTTCTCCATGAGGTGGATGACTTCATTGAGATCCGTGTCGGGGGAAACCGTTATCGGATCCTGTGACATCACCTCGAAGACCTTACGTCCGTGCGAGCGAACATATTCCGTCGCGAGGGTCTCGGATCCCGTCAGCAAGTCGCGCCAGAATGACCGCTTCTTTTCCGTGCCGGTTTCGCAGCGACGTAAGCAATCACCCTCGGTGACCATTCCGACGAGCTTACCCTCTTTCGTCACGACAGGCAGTCCGCTGATTCGGCGATCGAGCATCAATTGGATCATGTCACTGAGCGAACTGTCGGGGCTGATCGTGATGACTTTGCTCGTCATGACGTCGCTGGCTTTCATCGGACTTCTCCTGAACGACAAGTCTTAGTTCGACGGGCGTTTGGACGACCCGTGCTCGGCGCTTTTTGAGATGCCAACTCCCGGGCCATCGAAAGTCGCTCGCATCGCTGTCCAGGCCAGATCGGCAATCTCGTTGAATTCCGCCGAGTAATCATTGGCGGCTTCCTGCCAAAACTCCGAAACGGCAACCCGCAGATCGTCGGCTGTCTTGCAAGCCGCAATCTGTTGCGGAAACTCTAGATCTTTGAGCCATCTTTGGCCAACGAAATGCAGCCAGCTCTGCGCCGCCTCGCCGCCGATCTGAAATGCCGATCGGTTCCAGAATTCCATGTAGGCGGTTGCCGGGTTGAACGCATTGAGCAGCGGCGCAATGCCAGGGGCCGGCACCGTTGTGCTCATGCCGCGAGACCCTATTGCTCGCCGGCCAGGATGATCAAGCATGCTTCTATCTCCTACGCTTGCACCTTAATCGTCAGATTTTTTATGTTTTTTGAAACCTGCTCTCTACGCAGTTGTTGCACCTTGACAGGCATCAACCGCGGCCGCGCAGATATTTTATTTTTGCAGCACGTATGTTCCTGGCGCAGCGCAAAGTGGCTTTAACCCCTTTTCGGGTGCTCCCATCGTCGGCGGATCAACCAAGTCAGAGGACTTTGTGCCGAGCCAAGCGGCCCAGGCGGTCCACCAGGATCCTTCAGTCTGTGGCGTGCTCGCGTGCCATGTTTCCGGATCAACGAATTTGTCATTCTCGTGCTTGGTCGCCATCCGATAGCTGCGATGCGGTGAGCCGGGCGGCGATACAATGCCGGCATTGTGGCCGCCGCTCGTCAGCAGAAAAGTCACGCTGGTATCGCTCAGGATGTTGAACTTATAGACCGAGCGCCACGGGGCTACATGATCCGTTTCCGTTCCGACGGCGAAGATCGGAACCCTGAGATCGGTCAGCGCGACCGCCTGCCCGTCAACTTTGAAGCGGCCTTCCGCCAAGTCATTATTGAGAAATAATGACCGCAGATATTCCGAGTGCATGCGGTAAGGCATACGGGTGGCGTCTGCGTTCCAGGCAAGGAGATCAAAAATGGGTCTCCGCTCTCCAAGGAGATAGTCGTTGACGACGTGAGACCAGATCAAATCGTTGGAACGCAAAAGCTGGAAGGCACCCGCCATCTGCGCACTGTCAAGGAAGCCTTGCTCGGCCATCATGTCTTCGAGAAGCGAAACCTGGCTTTCGTCGATGAACAGCGTGAGTTCGCCGGCCTCGCGGAAGTCTGCTTGTGCAGCGAGGAGTGTGAGGGTCGCGAGACGATCGTCGTTTTCGTTGGCCATGGCACAGGCGGCGGTTGTCAGAAGGGTGCCCCCGAGGCAATAGCCTGCCGCGTGAATCTTCGCGTTTCCGATGATCCGGTTGACCGCATCGATGGCAGCCATGACGCCGAGACGCCGGTAATCGTCAAATCCGATGTTCCTGTCGCCCGCGTCTGGATTGCGCCACGAGACGATGAATACCGTAAACCCCTGAGCCGTCAGAAATTTCACCAGCGAGTTTTCGGGCCGGAGATCGAGAATATAATATTTCATGATCCAGGCGGGCACGATGAGAATGGGCTCGGCATGCACCTTTTCCGTCACCGGTGCGTATTGGATCAGCTCGATCAGATGGTTGCGGAAGACGACCTTTCCAGGCGTGATGGCAACGGTTTCGCCGACTTTGAATTTATCGGCGCCTTCCGGCGCTTCCCGCGCGCGCAGGCGTTTCAAATCATCGAGATAGTTGAAGTAGCCGCGGATGAGGTTCAGTCCGCCTTCCAATTGGGTGCGAGCGAGAACGTCCGGGTTCGTAGCGACGAAATTCGTTGGGGCGATCACGTCCAGAGCCTGACGCGTCATGAAATCGATGCGGTTGAGGTTCTGCTTCTCGACGCCCTTCACCTGTGTGGTCGCGGAATGCCACCATTCCTCCGATAGCAGAAAGCCCTCCGCGAAAACGTTGAAAGGAAACTGTTTCCACCCTTCCGAAGCAAAGCGATGATCATGCGGCTGTGGGACGACATTCGGCGAAACGGGATTGCCGGCCGCGCCGGACGCCTCTTGGAGAAATGCCGCGAACCGCATCCACTGCCGCACACCTTCGCCCATAAGTTCGAGCTGCAGGCCGGGCGACGCAGCCATGTGCATGCCCCAGTCGAAGAAGGCGTTTGCGCAGGCCGCCGGTGAGAGGCCAGCGGTCATCCGAGCTATGAGATAGTGAACATAGCGATCGAGATGCGAAGCTTCGGGCCCTGGCGCGGCCGGTGGTACGACCGCGGGAGGCTTTGGCCGCTCACGCGAATGATCGACAAGCTGCGCGACGGCATCCGAATGCGGCGCCGCAAGTGCGAGCTGCACATTAACAGGCATGTTAACCGGCTTGCTCACGAACCTTGGCCTTTATGCTCGATGTTTCCCAGACCCTTGATACGCTTCTCAGCGAAAACCTGCTTGACGCAGCTCAAGTGAGCGAACGCACAAAATTATTGATTCAAGTCAGAAGCGGATCGGACGCCATCAACTATATTAGCGCCTACGACAGCATCTTTAAGGAACGGGATTCATGACTGTCCGCAATTTGAATTATCTATGTTCGCCTCGGTCGGTTGCCCTGATTGGAGCGAGCGAGCGGCCAGGGTCCGTCGGTGACACTGTCATGAAGAACCTCCTCGCGGGAGGCTTCGCGGGCCCCGTGATGTTGGTCAATCCCAAATACTCAGAGATAAATGGCCACAAATGCTACGCGTCCGTGGCCGACCTTCCAGAAGCGCCGGACCTTGCGGTTCTGGCAACGCCACCCGATACCATCGTCGAACTCGTCCGGCAGCTCGGCGCCAAAGGCACCCGTGCAGCCATTGCGCTTGCTGCGGGCATGGGCGAGCGGAAAAAAGACATGCTGGCGGCAGCGAAGCCGTACTGCCTTCGTGTTCTTGGTCCGAACTGCATCGGCTACATGGGCCCCAACATCGGCCTTAACGCGAGTTTCGCCCATCGCGCTCCGCTCGCCGGCGACCTTGCATTCCTCTCCCAATCAGGCGCCTTGGTGACGGCTGTGATCGATTGGGCGGCGGGACGCGGTATAGGTTTCTCTCACGTGGCGTCGCTCGGCGAAATGGCTGACATCGACCTCGGCGATATGCTGGATTTTCTGGTGGGCGACGCGGAAACGCGTGCCATTCTGATGTACGTCGAAGCCGTCACCCACGCGCCGAAATTCATCTCGGCAGCCCGCCGTGCGGCGCGCGTAAAACCGGTGGTCGTCATAAAGACCGGCCGCCATGCCGGGGGAGCGCATGCAGCGCTTTCGCACACCGGCGCGTTGGCGGGCTCCGATGCTGCTTATAACGCTGCGTTCCGCCGCTCCGGGTTGCTTCGGGTTAGGACGCTCGATGAGCTCTTTGCAGGCGCTGAAACGCTGTCCCGCGTACCTCGCTTGCATGGCGAAAGACTGGCCATTTTAACGAACGGCGGCGGAGCGGGTGTTCTCGCGACCGACGAACTCCAGGATCGCAAGGGCACGCTCGCCAGCATCGGACCGGAGACGATGGAGGTCCTCAACAGAGTGCTTCCGCCGACCTGGTCGCACGGCAATCCGATCGACATCATCGGCGACGCCGGAACAAAGCGCTACGCTGACGCGCTCGAAGCTTTGCTTTGCGATAAAAAATCCGATGCGATCCTTGTTCTTCACTGCCCGACCGCCACCGTCTCCGCCACCGATGCCGCAAAGGCTGTCATCGACACCGTCGTGACGCATCGCGAGATCGTCGCCGGCAAGCCTGTCATGACATGCTGGTTGGGCGATCCGGCTGTACGTGAGGCCCGTGATCTTTTCGAAGAGCACAAGTTGCCGAGCTTCGAGTCGACGTCCGAAGCGATTACGGGCTTTATGCAACTCGTCGATCACGCGCGCTCTCAAAATGAGATGATGCGAACCCCTGCGGTCGCGACCGGCAAGCACGATTACAATCCGCGGGCGGTGCACGCGGAGATTCAGAAAATCCTGAAAAGCGGCCGATCTGTCGCCTCGGCTCTTGAAACCAAGACGATCCTCGCGGCTTACGGGATTTCGACGGATAAAGCTATTCCGGCCCGTGACCCGGTCGAAGTCCGGACCATTGCCGGCGACATTCTCAAGACCAATGAAGCGTGCGTGATCAAGATCGCTTCGCCCGACATTTCCCACAAGTCCGACGTCGGTGGCGTTCACTTGAACTTGGAAAGCGCCGCTGCCGCTGAACAGGCTGCGATTGACATGCTCGCCAAGGTCAAGGCCAGATTGCCCGCGGCGCGCATGGAAGGCTTTACCGTCGAACCGATGATCACGCGACCGGATGCCTTGGAAACAATTGTCGGCATGAGCGTAGATTCGACCTTCGGACCGATGCTGTTGTTCGGGGCCGGGGGCGTCGCTGTCGAAGTCCTTCGCGACAGCGCTTTGGCATTGCCGCCGCTCGACATGCATCTTGCGCGCCAGATGATCGATGAAACCCGCATTTCGCGGCTCCTAAAGGGATACCGCGATCATGCCCCAGCCGATTTGGATGCGATTGCAGGGACGCTCGTTCGCATCAGCGATCTCATCATCGAGCATCCGGAAATCCGCGAACTCGACATCAATCCGTTGCTTGTCGATAAAGATGGCGTGATTGCGATCGATGCGCGCATGAAGCTTGCCGACGAGCGCGTGCAGCCTCGCATGCCACTGGCGATCCGCCCTTATCCCGCGCATCTCGGACGCGAAGTGACGATCGAGCGATTGGGAAAAATCGTCATCAGGCCTATCCGCCCCGAGGATGAGCCGCGTTACCAGAAATTTTTCTCCGCGATCTCCGAGGAAGATGTGCGCCGACGCTTTTTCACAGGACGCCGAACATTTCCGCACGAATTCCTCGCGACGCTTACGCAAATCGACTATGCGCGTGAAATGGCCCTTGTCGCGATCAATGAGGCGACACAGGAGCTTCTCGGCGTGTCGCGTCTTGTTCTCGACCCCGATCTGACACGAGGGGAATTCGGCATTCTCGTCCGATCGGATCTTCAGGGGAAGGGGCTAGGCTGGCAGCTGATGTCCGCGCTTCTAAATTATGCGCAGGACGAAGGCGTGGAACAGATCACGGGACTCGTGCACGCCGACAATACCCATATGCTCGATATGGCGACGGACTTGGGCTTCGAGACGCGTCCGTTCGCGGGAGATGCCGCGATCCGCGAAGTCGTTTGGCACCCAACCGCATCTTCGGCGAAGACCGGGCGGACACAAATGGCGAAGCAGGCAGTGTCTTAAAGTGCAATGACGTCGTCGAGATAGCGCGAAATTTCGCTGAAGGGGATTTTGGTCAGATCCTTTTCGATTTCGGCGACGACCTTTTCCCGCACATCGGCAGGGATCATCTTGCGAAGCTGCGCAAGCATTGGCGCCGGAGCGATAAGGACAAGCGTGTCGAAGAGGTGACTCCGCGAGTACCCCGCCAGCATGGTTCCGAGCTGGCTCGCGAACAGGGCCTCAAGCGCCCTCGTAGCGCTCGTCCGTTCTTCCGGAACCGGATGCGGCGTCGCTCCATCAACGACGGAACCGAACGGTGGGCGATGCCCACCGCTGACGGCGCGTTCCTGAAATCCTTTTCCTTTGCCGAGCGCTTCCAGAATGCGGGCTTCGCTTCCGTCGGCGACCAAAATCCAGGTGCTCGTTGTCTTAGGTTTCACATTCTGTCCCTCGCCCGAAGATTCATCATCGGGCGATCGGCCGCGGCGAGGAATTGACCTTGATCAATGGATGTCGCGCATCGGACGCGCGTTAAGGAGTTCATGGGGCCAAGGATTGGCAGACGTCCACTTCAGGAATACCTTTCTTTCGGCGGGGGTTAGGATGCGGGGAAGCAACGGACCTAGCAATGCCTGCTCCCACTCCACGTGCTCCCGCCGTCGTTCGGCGGCATTCCTGATGAGGTACCCGAGCATTCCTTGTTCAACTGCCTGTCCGCGCGTGAGCATTCCGAAACAGTCGACCAACTCGTCATTGAGTCCAGAGATCTCGATATGCTGCCGGCCCAACGGCGCGAAACGAGCATGAAGATCATCCATGCCTTCGTGACGGTGCTCGACGAGCGGAAGAATGGCCTCGCCGATCAGAACGAGGTGAGAGGTCCAAGTCGCCGGCACCAATTTCGAAAGGACGTCCAGCGTCGTGACGTTCAGAGATCCGGGCAAATGGTCGGCAACGGCCAGGAGAGACTTGCAAATGTCGAGCTGCAAAGCACAATCGGCCGCAAAGCGGGCGGCAGGATGCTCGGCATCGACATTCCCTGTCGGACGACCGTTATCATCTGTAGACATGAAAGCTCCTGCGCGCATACATGCATTTGCATGCAAATGTCATGAAACTGCTTTGATCGAGATCAGTTGAGGCAGGGCCCTGAGCAACGAAGAATTGGTCCGCCAACGGAAGAGATGTCGGGACGCAGGGATTGAAGGAATTGAAGTGAAGAGCGAAGACCCCGTCACATCAAGGTCGTCGATGCTAAAAGCAATTCTCGAATCGGCCGTTGCCGCGATATTGGCGATCGATAGCGCCGGTCGGATTCAGACGGTCAATCCGGCGGCCGAAAAGATGTTCGGCTATTCAGCCGACGAGATGCTCGGCAAGCGTGTCAACATGCTCATGCCGGAACCCTATCGGTCTCAACATGATGCGTATATCGGTCGCCACCTTGCAACCGGCGAGAAGCGCATTATCGGTATCGGGCGTGAGGTGCAGGGATTGCACAAGGACGGCACGATTTTTCCCATCCATCTCTCCGTCGGAGAGTTCGAGGTCGCGGGGCAGCGCTTCTTCTCCGGTATCATCAACGACCTCACGGCCCGCGCCAGGCTGCAGGCGGAAATCGATCGCCAGTCGCTTCTGTTCCAGGCCGTCTTCGATCACGTTCCCGAAGCGCTCGTCATCTCCTCTCCAGACGGTCAGATCATCCTGCTCAATCCGGCCGCGACACGGATGTTCGGTTATTCGGCGGATGAGGCGCTCGATGTCGACTTTGCTTTGTTCTTTTCCGATCCGCAAGACTTGCAAAAGCTGCAGGAGAGCTCGATCGGAAGCCGGACGATATCGACGCCACTTCGCCGCAGGGACGGCACGACGTTTCCGGGCCAAGGCCATGTGGCGGATATTGTTGGTGTCGATGGATCGCGGGTTGCAGTCGTCAGTCTGTTTCGCGATATGACTGAGGATCTGAAACAGAAGGAAGCGGCACTCAAGTCCCAGCGGCTCGAGGCGATCGGCCAGTTGAGCGGCGGCATCGCTCACGACTTCAATAACCTCCTGACGATCATCTCCGGCAACCTGGAGCTACTCGAAGAGTCGATCACAAACCCTCAGGACCACGAGCTTCTGATTCGCGCGTCGCGCGCCGCCGATTCAGGCGCGCGCCTGACCAACCGGCTGCTGACCTTTGCGCGGCGGCGCCAGCTCGCGGCCGAAGTTATCAATCTCAATGAACAGGTGCGCGGGATGACGGAACTCTTGCGGCGCACGCTCGGCGACACAATCGAATTGCGGACGCATCTTGCAGATGATCTTTGGCTTGCCCGCGTCGACGCGGGAGAGGTCGAGGCGGCTGTGATTAATCTCGCGATCAATGCGCGCGACGCAATGCCTGACGGCGGCAATCTCGCGATCCGCACCGACAACGCGGTTCTCGAGGAAGGCGAGATCGGCTTCGAAGGTCCGCTCACGGCAGGAGAATATGTCAGAATTTCCGTGTCGGATAATGGCACAGGCATGACGAAAGAGACGCTGAGCCGCGTGTTCGAGCCCTTCTTTACGACGAAGGCACCCGGCCGTGGCACGGGACTTGGCCTCAGCACCATCTACGGCTTTGTGAAGCAATCGCAAGGCAATATCACGATTTACAGCGAGCCTGGGGTGGGCACCACGGTCAACCTCTACCTTCCGCGCAGCGTCGAAGCGAAAAATGCCCAGCAAGAAACGGAGCCGGCAACGGCTCGCCTGGCAACAGGAGAAAGCGTGCTCGTCGTCGAAGACAATCGCGATGTGCGCGCTTTAACTGTGAAGCGCTTCGAGCGCCTCGGATATCGAGTGGTCGAGTGTGTCACCGGCGCCGAGGCCAAGGAGGCTCTCCAGAATGGACTCGCAGTCGAGTTCGTGTTCACCGACATCATGATGCCTGGCGGCATGACCGGAATCGACTTGGCCAAATGGATTGCGGAAACACGTCCGCACCTTCCCGTTATCCTGACGACGGGATTCGCGGAGGAGATCGCTGGCACTGACACCAGGGAAACCGAGCCGTGGACGATTCTGCGTAAACCCTACGCCCAAAAAGATCTCGCGGCTGTTGTCCGCAAGGTTCTTGAGAAGCAGGCAGCTCTGCAGCCACGGTAAATCCACTTTCGAGCTGGACAAGCGTCGCGCATCAAGCGCGCCGGACGTCCAGGGCAAGCATATAGCCAACGCCGCGGACAGACTTGATCAATGCGGGCTTCGAGCCGTCGTCGTCGATCTTTTTTCGCAAGCGGCTGATCAGCGCGTCGATGGATCGGTCAAGCGGCGAGTAATCGTGGCCCTTGAGAAGATCCATAATCTCATCGCGGGAAAGAACGCGATGGGGTCTCCGGACGAAGATTTCGAGGAGGTTGAATTCACCCGTGGTCAAGTCGCGGGCGGTCCCGGCTGCATCCCGCAGTTCGCGGCTCGTCACATCAAGCGTCCAACCTGAAAACTGAAAGGCCTCATGCTTGGGCTGCGAAGCGGAAGGTACGGTTGCATTTGGATCATGGCGCCGCAAGACGGCGCGGACACGCGCGAGAACCTCACGCAAATTGAAAGGCTTCGCAATGTAGTCATCCGCACCGAGTTCCAGGCCGACGATACGGTCGACGTCGTCGCCCTTGCCTGAAACCATGATGATCGGAATATCGGCATTCGCCCGGATCTCACGTGCAAGACTAAGTCCGTCGTCCGTGCCAAGTGTCAGATCGAGAGTAACGAGATTAACGCTGCCCTTCGCCAGCGCCGCCCGAGCCTTGAGGGCTCCGTCGGCTTCCGTGACGAGATACCCTTCGCGCTCAAAGCAGGTCCGGAGGAGCTGTCGGATTTCCGGATCGTCGTCGATGACGAGAATTTCTGTTGCCACTCCTGATCCCCGGATGTCCTTTTCGCCCTGCCGCGCACTCTCGAGCGTGCGGCATTCGCCGCCAGACTGCGCCTTACTCCCGATAAGGCGAAGATGGGAGAGATTCAATCTCGGACAAGCGGAAGCGTATAGCCTGAGACGCCTGTTCCCTGCGCCAAACTGTCATGATGCGGGGGTCGAGCCCACAACGCCCCGGCGAAGAAATCATTCCACCCGAGTTGGGCCGTTATCCAAATCTTTGAAAATCGCGTCGAATTCCGCCGAATCCCAGGAAGGCTGGAAACTTCGGTGCCCAGTACAAAGCATAAGGCTTCACAGCCTCCGCCGCCATCAGGTAGACGGCGGTGACGGCGGCGATGGTGGCAAGTACCGACGGGGG
Organism: uncultured Hyphomicrobium sp.; assembly: GCA_964470545.1. Lineage (GTDB taxonomy): Bacteria > Pseudomonadota > Alphaproteobacteria > Rhizobiales > Hyphomicrobiaceae > Hyphomicrobium_B. The sequence goes on from CAYYDL010000173.1 coordinate 11,942, forward strand.
CAAAGATACGAATCCGGCAAAATGGCCGAGCGGTGACAACGCGACGAATAGGGCAATGGCGAGCGCTCCAAGCGAACTCGTCGTCAGCATCCGATTGGGCCGGCTCACCCAGATCGGGCTGGCGGTTCTAATGATGAAAATAACCAGAATCTGCGTTGCGATCGATTCAACGAACCACGCGGTCCGGAAGACATCAACATCCACATGAAAAACCGACGTGAGGACGAGAAAGGTCCCAAGGTCGAAAAGCGAGGATAGCGGCCCCATGATGAGCGTGAAGCCGAGAACTGAACTGATATCCCAGGTTTGCGGCCGCGACAGTACTTTCTCGTCCGCGTCGTCGAACGGAATGCCGATCTCGGAGAGATCGTAGAGAAGATTGTTCAGGAGAATTTGGAGTGGGGTGAGTGGAAGAAAAGGCAGGAGCAATGACGCCAAGGCCATCGAGAGCATGTTGCCGAAGTTTGAGCTGGTGCCCATGCGGACGTACTTCATGATATTCGCATAGGTCCGCCGGCCTTCGGCGACGCCGTCCGCAAGCACATTGAGGTCTGGCCGCAGGAGGATGATGTCTGCGGCGTCACGGGCGACTTCCGTGCCACCATCGACCGAGAGGCCCACGTCGGCAGCGTGAATGGCGGTGGCATCGTTGATGCCGTCCCCGAGGAATCCGACGGTAAAGCCGCGCCGGCGCAGCGCTCGGACAATCCGCCCTTTCTGCTCCGGCGAAACGCGCACGAAGAGATCAACCGCCGCCACCTTGTCGGCCAATGCCGTATCGGAAAGCGTCCGGACCTCGTCTCCTGTTAGAAGCCCCTTCGCCGGAAGCTTCAAAATCTTGACGAGGTTCAAAACGACGGGTGCCGCATCTCCAGAGATGATCTTCACGGGGATGCCGGCATTCCTAAGCTTTTCCACCGCCCCTGTTGCGGACTCCTTCGGAGGATCGACGAACAATGCGCAGCCGACAAACGTCATGTCCGTTTCGTCATCCGGACTGATTTTCGAACGGGTGTCTGCCATGTCGCGCCGCGCGATTCCCAGGAGGCGTAAGCCCTGTTGCCCTTTGCGCTCGAGAAGCGACTGAATGGTTGTCCTGCGCGCTTCATCAAGGAGAGCAACCGTGCCATCGTCGAGTTCGACGCGCGTGCACAGCGCCAGCATCATTTCAGGTGCACCCTTCGTGATAATCTGGCGGCTGCCATCCTGCGCGACGAGGACGGATGAGCGACGACGCTCGAAATCAAAGGGCGCGTCGTCGATCAACGTCCACTCCCTCTCCGCTGGGGCGACGGCCGCGAGGACGGCATCGTCCAGATTGCTGCGCGCTCCACTTGCGAATTGACAGTTCAATCTGGCGAGACGCGCGACGTTATCATCCCGCTGTCCGTCGATACCGATGGTTTCGACGAGGGAGATCTTGGCTTCCGTCAGCGTGCCTGTCTTGTCGGTGCAAAGGACATTCATCCCACCGAGGTCATGAATTGCCGAAAGCCGTTTGACGACGACTTGCCGCTTCGCCATCCGAATGGCGCCGCGAGCTAGGGTCACCGTCATGATCATCGGTAGCAACTCGGGCGTGAGCCCCACAGCGAGTGCCACCGCGAACATGAAGCTCTGAAGCGAGAGCCCATGCCGCGCGAGCTGAGTCAGAACGACAAACAGCACCAGAAACGCGGTAAGCCGCAGGATGAGCATCCCGAGGCGATGCACGCCTCGTTCGAATGCGGTCATCGGCTCTTTCGCCTGCAGCGACGCGGCAATCGCACCGAAAGTCGTCGCGGCGCCGGTTTCTGCAACGAGCATGACAGCGTCTCCGCCGACGACACTTGTGCCCGCGAAGAGGGCGTTGTGAGCTTCTGCGATGAGAGTTGTCGTGCAGTCGCCAGCCTTCTTCTCGCTAGGGTACGGCTCGCCTGTAAGGCTTGCTTCAGCGACGAGCGTATTTCGGCCCGAAACGACGAACCCGTCGGCCGGAACAAGATCGCCCGCCCTGAGCTGCACAATATCCCCGCGGACGATCTCTTTCACGGGCAGCTCGACGAAACGCCCATCGCGCAACACCGAAGCGCGCACCGCCACGGATTTCTTAAGCGCATCGATCGCCGATTCCGCTTCATGTTCCTGGTAGATGTCGAGAACGATCGAGAAGGATACGATCAGTACGATGATGATGAAGCTCTGCCAGTCACCCGCCGACCCTGATACGGCCGCAGAGAGCAAGAGAATTGCCGTCAACGGTTCGCCTATGCGCCGCAGGGCCTTTATGAGCAGGCTCTGGTGCCGCTTGGTGCTGACGAGATTGGGCCCTTCTTCGCCTAGGCGGCGAGTCGCTTGGCTGGTGCTGAGGCCCGATGGCTGGCTATCGAGTGCTTTGAATGCCCGATCGATTGGGCAGGTCCAGAACGATCCGGAAAATCGCCGACCGGGTCTGGCAGACAAATGGTCTGCGCGTATCGTCTCTGTTGGGAGCATATGCAAGTCGGGCCACCTTCCGCTTGTCACCCACACGCGTGACATCGCCACTCCCAACACGCATCTCTTTGCGTGAGATCAATGTCGCAGCGGCTGACCGGCAGAAAATGAAAACAATTTGCCGCTTTTGACAGTAGACGCAAGCGGTCGCGATTGAGAATTTTTCACGCGCCAACGACGTCCCCCCGTCCTTTCGTTGGCTGACATGAAGCGGGCGCCTCAATGCCTCCCAAACCGTGAGGTGCCCGCACCTTTCTTGAAGAAGGTATCAACGTGACTCTCGAAGAGCTTCACGAGATCGAGCTTTCCCTTATGCGCAGGGCGTTCGAGACTGCGTGTAAGATCGCTGGCCTGCCGCTCGAGTCACAGGACATAGCCGATAGCGCGGTCTACTCCCAGGTTGCCGCCGCCGTTCAGATTCTGGTCGAGCGCGGGATTTCGGATCCGGACCTCATCGCACGAAGAGCAATCTCCTCATGCGCTGATGGAGACTCTGAACTTGATGAGCAATTTCGGTTCCAGCGCATTGATTTGATTTCATTCGGCTCTGGTCTCAATTGATAATTTACCTTTTGACAAATTTTTAATTCCTCTCTCCTGACGTAAACCGGAAATCAGTCATTACCCTTGAGAATACTAACGTGCTGCGAGAGATCGCGGCACATGGGATTCCGCCGATATTGCTTAAAATTTTATCTGGATTCGAAAATCAAGCTGTCGTTACGAGCAGTTTCGTAAACCCTGATTGTCCGCCATGTCCGGTGCGAAAGCAAAAGATAAAGAGGAAAAGCGAAAGCTAATTCGCTGCCGAGGGCCCCGCAGCGATTTGGATCTGGGCGCAGCCGAAGCGCCGTCCGCCAACGCCTCATCACCCCGGAGCCGCGTGATACAATGAATAAATTCGAATCGCCTCCATCGCCAACAGTCAATATCGCCGATCACGGCCCCGGGACCCATGACGCCCCGCCTGGCGATGGTGGCATTGGCGTCCACGATACCGGCGCCGTTATCGACACGATCATTCAGACGTTGTCGGGAACGGCTCATGTCGGATCCGCGGATGGCGTCGCCAATGCGGCCATGCACGACGTCGGAAATGTCGTTGCCGAAGCTGCGCAGTTTCACGCGAGCGAACCGGCGGGCAGCTTTGATCCGGCGGCATCCGATCACGTTCCTTCCACGGAAGCGGGCCTTCATTCGGCGACGGAGGTGCATGCACCCGACCTGTCGGACGTAGGAGCGGCGCTCCACACGGTTACAAGCGACATCGCACTTTCGAACTTTGATCTCGACCACCTGACGAGCACCGTCGATCTGTTCGATTCGGGGCACGCGGATTCGGGATTGGATACGCATCATTCATAATCGAGACGAACCCACGCCCTTTATTTGGGCTGTCCGAAACTCGATGCACAAGGAGACGTTTTTCGACTGCCGATCAATAATACCGAGAACGTTCATTTGAGGACGAGGAAATGTCATTTCAGTCTATGAATTATTCGAATTCATTTTTCCGCAATTCTGCATCGCGAATCCCCTCCACCTTGGTCGAAGCACGAAAAGTACCGCAACCAGAACGGCAGCGCGGGCTTTGGAGCTTCCTGACGTGGTCATTCTTCCTCGCGAATTTTCTGACAGCCTCGGAGTTCTACGGTGGCAGCGCGCATGCCGCGACAACCGAGTCCACGCCGGGCAATGGTTCGCCCCACGGCGGTGATGACGGCCACTCAGCGGCAATTCCTGCGCCCGGTGTCGAACCCAGCCTACTTGAAAATAATTTTGGTAGTGAGCAGGCGCTGCCGCACGGTCTGACGTCTGCGACGGGCAGCTTGGCGGGATCGCCAGTCTCCGGGCCGCTTGCACTCGCCAACGATGCGAATTCGACAATGGCCTCGCACGCGGGTTCGGCGTCCCCGAGCATTCCATTGGGCGACGCATACAATAACATCCTGGATGCGGCAAACGTCGATCACCAGGGCGCGCCGTACATGGGAGAAATTCTTCAGCCCGTCCAGGCGATCGTCGAGACCGTGACGCAAACGGTCACGGATGTGGTTCACGACGTCACGGCAATCCTTGGCGGTGCTGTCGGCACCACAACGCAGCTCCTCGATGGTGTTGTCGGAGCCGTAACACACGTTGTGACGGACACCTTGGGCAACGCGACCAGCGGCGTTCTATCCGCTGTTGATGGGATCGCGCACACAGCAACGACCGCTTTGGGTACGACAATCGAGGGAGTGACACACGCGGTAGATCATGTCGTTCCGGATATCGTGGGCGCCGTCGACACGACGCTGTCGAGTCTCACAGGCTCCGCCGCCGGCCTTGGATCGGTGCTATCGACGCATACGACGGCAACCGGAAGCGGATCGTCGGACATTTTGCACGCCACGATGAGCGATCTCGGAATCTCCTCGTCGGGTTCGCTTTCGTTCGGAGCGGAGATAGCGGACTCCACTGCTCACACCGATGGTACATCGGCATCCGGATATTCGCAGTTCAATCTGGCCGTGCAGGATGCCGCGACAACGGCTGACGCACCGGCTTCGACCGACACCGGAGGCATTACCACCATCATCTCCTCTGCGCTCGGCATCGGGCATCACGCGACGTCCGGCTCGGACACGTCCGATCATTCTACAGATACCCAGCCGACGCATATTCCCCTGGTCGATGATCCGACATCGAATCTCCATCACGGCTTGTTCGGTTGATCAGACAGGAAGCCAAAACACAGAACGCGGACAGGGGACGGTCCTATGAGCAATACGCAATCGGCGTCCGAATCCCGCGACGTCGCCGCGCACGAGCCGGAAAGCCTCGACGATCAGACGAGCGGAGTTGCTCGTGAACGCGACGATGGCACCCTCCCCAGAGCGCCCGGTGAGCACCCCGCCTTGCGGCGGCTTTCGCAAATCCAGCGCGATCTGAGCCAGTCGTTCAAAAGAGCGCCCGCGGCGCACGCGCAGCACTCGTCTCAGTCCGATCGTGTCGTCGACCCTCTGGCGCTTTGGCGATCGACCGCAAGAAAGACGTTTGTTGTCGTCGGCTTGTTCTCGCTCTTCGTGAATGTCTTGATGCTGACGATGCCGATCTATCTGTTCCAGATTTCTGATCGCGTCCTGACGAGCCGCAGCCTCGATACGCTCCTGATGCTGTCAGGTTTGGCGCTCGGCCTGTTGGCGACGATGTCGATGCTCGACATCCTTCGTCGACAAATACTTGGTCGACTGGCAGCCTCGATGGAAGTGATCCTTGGAGGCCCAATTCTCGCTGGCATCGTCATGTCGGCACCCGCAGGCGAAGGCGGGAACGTTCAGGCTCTGCGTGCTCTGCATCAGGTCAGGAGCTTCCTCTCGAGCCCGGCCATGCTTCTTTTATTCGATGCGCCGCTGTCGCCATTCTATTTCGGCGTCATTTTCCTCATTCATCCCGAACTCGGCGCGATCGTGTTGACTGCCGGCCTCGTCCTCTTCGCGATCGCGGTTCTCAATCAGACGGCGACTGCCGGACCGCTCGGCAAGGCGGGTGCCTTTGCGTCCAAAGCGGACGCGCATGCAGAATCTCTCGCGCGCAATGCCCAGGTCATCAACGCGATGGGCATGCTCAACGAAAGCATTCTGCATTGGGGGCGCGAGCAGGCGCAGGCGCTGTCACTTCAGATCAACGCGCATGACAAGAACTTCTGGATCAGCGGAGCGTCGAAATTCGCGCGCCTCGTAACGCAGATTGCCATTCTCGGCTGGGGCGCACACCTCGCGCTCGGCGGAGAGATGACCGGCGGCATGATGATCGCGGCATCGATCATCGGCGGCCGAGCGTTGCAACCACTCGAAGGCATGATCGAGGGATGGCGGTCGCTCGTGCAAACGCGGGGTTCCTACGCACGGGTTCGTGCGACCCTTGAAGG
>CAYYDL010000174.1:0-3505 GCA_964470545.1 uncultured Hyphomicrobium sp.
ACAGCATGCTGATGAGTGGCCACAGCAACCGCACCTGCGCGGGCAGGGGGTCCATGTAGTCGCGCTCGGTAGGCGGCGCCTCCCGGTATACACGCCATGCTGCGTAAAGGAGCCCTGTAACAGCCCCCGCAATCAACAGGCTAATTCCAGTGACAATGACAGTATCGGTCGAGATCTTAAACATCGATGGATACGATCTTGCGGATAAAGAAATAGCCGAGCAGGTCCAGCACCGCAATGAGCCCCATCACCAACCAACCATACCAAGTGGTGAACAGATAACTCATGGCATGAGGTTCCATGCGGCTCAATACGACACCCATGAAGATCGGCAACAGGGTCATGACCAAGCCCTGCAGCTTTCCCTGTGCCGTCAGACTTCTGATCTTGCCTTCCATCTGCAGCTTGCTTCGAAGCGTATGCGCGATCCGCTCAAGCGTTTCCGCCAGATTGCTGCCGGTTTCGCGGGCGATCTTCATTGCCGCCACCATCAACTGCACCTCGGTTCTCGGCAGATGCGAGTAGAAGTTGTCCAGTGCTTCGTTGAAGCCAACGCCGACTCGCAATTCCCGGAGAAACAACGTCATCTCCTGGACAATGGGCCCCTTTTCGAAGGCGACCACCGTCTCCATTGCCTGCTGCAGGCTTTGACCGGACCTCATGCCGGACGATATGGCGGTCAGCGCATCCGGCATCTGCTCGATCGCGCGATCGATTCGCCTCCTCTTCAGAAACCCGAGAATCAGGGGGTAGGAAGCTGCAAGTCCAACGCCACCGACCAACCCGAAAGTGATGCTGCCCGTAAAGATCCAGATCAGGAGCATGGCCGCCGCGATCACGATCAAGTTGATCACGAACAGCTTGTCACCCTCGATGAACAGAAACATCGCCGTAAGGTTGGCCGTGGCGCTCTCTTTGAAGCTTTCCCGGTAATCCGCGGCCGCCTTGACCAGGACATCGACCAGGAACCAGACCGCTCCGGCCGCGACCACTGCTAGGATGAGGCTGGGAATCAGTGAGGTATCCACTTATTCTCCCCCGTCCGTTCTTGAGAAGATCCGCATGTCGACATCGATTCCGCGGCGATGCAGATCTTCATAGAACTGGGGCACCAGACCCGTCGCCTCATATGTCCCCTGTACGCGACCGTTGGTATCGAATCCCTGCTGCCGAAAACGGAAGATTTCCGCGAGTTGCACCCGGCCGTTCTCGATGCCGGTCAGTTCGCAGATGCTTGTCACCTTGCGAGAACCGCAGCTGAAGCGATTTTGTTGCACGATCAGGTGGACGGCAGAGGCGATCTGCTCACGAATCGCTGTCATGGTCAGATCCATGCCCGTCATCATGACCATGACTTCGAGACGTGACAGGCAATCACGTGCGGTGTTGGCGTGGGCGGTCGTCAGCGAGCCATCGTGACCGGTGTTCATCGCCTGGAGCATGTCGAGGGCTTCGGCGCCGCGGCACTCGCCGACAACGATGCGATCGGGTCGCATACGCAGACAGTTTCGAACCAGATCACGGATGACGACGGCGCCTTTTCCCTCCTGGTTCGGCGGCCGCGCCTCAAGCTGGACCAAATTCGGCTGATGCAGCTGGAGTTCCGCCGCATCCTCGACCGTCACGATTCGCTCATCCGCAGGGATAAAACCCGAAAGAACGTTCAGAAGTGTCGTCTTGCCCGAACCGGTCCCTCCGGAGATCACGATGTTGCGTTTGTGCTGCACCGCCATCTCGAGGAATCGCACCATCGCTTCGCTCAGCGAGCCGAATTTGATCAGGTGGCGGGCCGTGAGCCGCTCCTTCATGAATTTCCGGATGGTGAGGCACGGCCCCTTCAGCGCCAGGGGCGGGATCACGGCATTGACGCGGGATCCGTCCTTGAGGCGGGCATCGACCATTGGCGAGGCTTCGTCGATGCGGCGTCCCAGCGGAACCACGATTCGCTCGATGGCGGACTGCACGGCTTTGTCGTCCGTGAAGGTGATCATCGACTTATAGATACGACCGCCCTGCTCATAGAAGATCTCCTGGGCGGAGTTCACCATGATTTCGCTGATGTCTTCCCGGTGGATCAGTTCCTCAAGGGGACCGAGCCCCACCGCTTCAGCCACCGCTTCCTTGACCAATTCCTCCCTGTCCAGCTGGGGTGCCAGCTTGATGGTGCCGACGATCTCGCGGATGACCCCGCTGGTGAGATTACGCAGTTCCGTGTCGGACATGCCGGTGACGTTGATCCGGCGAAGGTCCATTTGCTGCAGCAGTCGCTCGCGAACGGCGGCACGAGCTTCCCGCATGAGCCGCTCCTTCTCAATCTGTTGCGGAGTCAACTGCATGCTCTCTGGCGCCGCATGGCTCGCTTCCCCCGAGGCGGCGGGCGCAACAACCGTCTTGGGCGCAGGCGCCACTTGAGGTCTGGGCACCTGGGCAGTTTCGACGGCTGGAGTTGCCGGGGTCTGCGACTCAATCCTCGGTTGCGCCGATGCCACCAACTCACCGGCAGGCTGCGCACCGCGCGGGGCTGTCGCTTGTGCTGCGACTCGCGCGGAGGCGACTCCCGTTGCCGCGGGCTGACCTGCCGGTATCGGGCGGGCGCGATTGCTTTTCACCTTGATCCGGTAATCGTGGATCTCGATGACATCTGCGTCGGACAAAGGCCCGAACTCCCGCACGCGTTCGCCATTGACTCGCGTACCCGTTCGGCTTCCCAGATCGTAAAGAAACAGGCCCTCGGCGTTCTTGACCAACCGGGCATGGATCTTCTCGACGTTCCATCCATGCAAGGTGATTGTGTTATCGGGATGCTTTCCGATCGAACAGGTATCACCCGCGCAATATACTTCGGCAACGCGCGTACCGCGATTGGTCTCGACGCTGACCTGGAACATCGCTACTCCACCAGCTTGCTGTCCAGCTTCGAGCTTCCCCCCAAGAGCGACTTGAGGTTCTCGACGTTTTGTTCGATTGAGGGATCGACGGGCTCGTTGAGGGCTTCGATCCTGGGTGTCACCAGAATCAGCAGGTCCGTTCTCGAGGTCTGGAATTCCTTGTCCTTGAACAGGGCACCGAGAATCGGCAGATCCCCCAGCATCGGGACTTGCGTTGCCACACGGCTGTCGTTGACGTTGACAAGCCCGGAAATGGCAATCGTATCGCCCGGGCGTGCGCTGATAGTGGTGTCGGTCGATCGATTGAGCAGGCCGGGGACGCCGTTCACCTTGGTACTGTTATCGATCGAGCTGACTTCGGCGTGGATCCCGCAATGGATGTTGTTTTCCCGGTCCACGACGGGGCTGAAGTTCAGCTTGATTCCGTACTCCTTGTAGCTCACCACAGGCTGACCAAACTCGTTGACGATGGCAACCTTTGCGGCGAAACTCCGCTGTGGGATGCGAGAGAGCAGAAGCTCTACTGGACAGACTCGGTCGGGAAAAAATTCTTTTCCTACGATTGGAAAACAAAACACCGCGAAGTGATTTTGCAAAATTTTGAAGTAAACGGCGCG
>CAYYDL010000175.1:0-1838 GCA_964470545.1 uncultured Hyphomicrobium sp.
TGTTCTTGTTGGTGGGTGGTTTTATTTGCGGTCTTGTTGCCGGTGCTGCCGCCCGCTACGGGCATATGTGTTCCATGGGTGCGATCGAGGATGCCGTCGTCGGCGGAAACTGGCGCGGCGTAAAGGCGTGGGGCTTGGCGCTGGCGAGCGCCGTGATCGCGACGCAGACCCTCTATTATTATGGCGTCTTTGATCCGCTGAACACGCTCTATGCGACGACGGCGATCGACTGGCCCGCGGCCCTTCTGGGAGGCATCTTGTTCGGCCTCGGCATGTCTATGGTCGGTACGTGCTGTTTCGGGCTGCTCGTGCGGCTCGGCGGCGGCGACCTCCGCGCTCTGATCACAACCATTTTTGTCGGCATCACCGCCATCGCGGTGAATAGCGGTGCGCTGTCGAACGTGAGGCAACATATCGAGGGCATCTCGCTGATCCCCCTCGACGCGCAAAGCCAATCATTTGCGCCGGGCCTCCTTGCGGCGATCATTGGAACGAACAGCTCGACCATTTTTTGCCGGCTCATGCTGTGCGTGTTGTTCTGGTGCGCCGCTTTTGACGATAAGCTTCTCCGACGTCCACGCCTGATGTTATCGGCCATCGCCCTGGGCCTTGCGGTCGCCGCTGGATGGGGCGTGACAGGCATGGCTTATCAAGAGATGGACACAGCCCGAGTCGAAAGCCTGTCATTTGTCGCCCCTGGCGGCCGTGCGATCCTTCAATTCATGAGCGAAGGTCTGCGCGACACAACGTTTAGCATCGCATCTCTTTTCGGTGTCGTTGCTGGCGCACTCCTCATTGCGATTGCGCGCAATGAAGTCTCATGGGAAGCATTCGACGATACCCGTGAAATGCGGCGACACATCTTCGGTGCATTTTTGATGGGTGCCGGTGGCATCCTCGCGAAAGGCTGCACGATCGGACAGGGCCTCAGCGCGGGAAGCGTGCTTTCACTTACGATGCCGGTCGTGGTGATGGGCATCTTTCTCGGCGCCAAGATCGGTCTGGCGATCCTGATGCACAGCCCCATTCTCGGTCAGCTCAAAATCGCGAAGCTGCTCAGATAGCGGTGAGCTTTGGTGCAGTTAAGGTGGTTCTTCGAACGTTGCCGCGCTTCTGTTGACACCGGCGTTCACTCGATATATTCAAAAATTCGAATATAACCATACCACCAGCAGCAGGGGAAGACGCACCGTGGCGGATCTCACCATCGATGCCAAAGGCACAAACTGCCCGATACCAATTCTCAAGGCGAAGAAGGCCATCACCACTCTGGCCAAGGATGGTGTCCTCGAGATTCTCGCGACCGATCCGGGCGCCATTCCGGACTTCCAAGCCTTTTGCCGTTCGACGGGGAACACCCTGCTGGAACACAGCGAAACTGCTGCCGGCGTCTATCGCTTCCTGATCAAGCATACGGCCGCTTAATCGCGAAGCACGCGAAACGACAACACGCAACGATTGCACACTATCGTCGGGAATCGAGAGTGAGTCCGTTGAATTCGGTCTGTTCAGCGCACTCTATCGCCGGGACATTTCCGGCCGGCGAAGCTGCCGATTTGGCCTCGCCCGAAAAAAGAAAACTGCAGCGGCCGAGACCGGCCGCTCCTCATCCACCGGAAAAACCCCAGCAGCTTTTAAGACTGCTGTGGACGCTTAACAAAAATCCGCTCGAAGCTTGGCCTCGTCATCACTACGAAGAACCGATCGTCATCGGCGAGACGTTTCTCGGACGATTTGCGATGGTCAACGCGCCGAATGCGATCCGGCGGGTTCTTGTCGACGACTGCGACAGCTACCGCAAGGATGATCTCCAAAACCTTCTTTTGAAGCCAGCCCTG
>CAYYDL010000176.1:0-7640 GCA_964470545.1 uncultured Hyphomicrobium sp.
GGATCTTGCCGTAGCGGAGTTCACCCGCACGCGCGAGATCACCCTTGCGCTGCGCCTGCTCGAGTGCGTTGCGCAAGTTGTCGAGCTCTTCCTTGATCTTCTGTGCCGAACCGAGCTTCTGCTTCTCGCTCTCCCAGCGCGCCGTCATCGCTTTGGACTTTTCCTCGAGCTCCGCAATGGATTTCTCGAGACGAGCCAATCGATCTTTCGACGCCGCGTCCGTTTCCTTTTTCAAGGCTTCACGCTCGATCATCATCTGCATGAGATCGCGATCGATCGCGTCAAGTTCTTCCGGCTTGGAATCGACCTGCATTCTGAGACGCGACGCCGCTTCGTCGACAAGGTCGATGGCCTTGTCGGGCAGGAAGCGATCGGTGATGTAGCGGTTCGACAGCGTCGCAGCCGCAACGAGCGCGCTATCGGTGATGCGCACGCCGTGATGCAGCTCGTACTTCTCTTTGAGGCCGCGCAGGATCGAGATCGTATCCTCGACCGTCGGCTCCGAGACGAAGATCGGCTGGAACCGGCGGGCAAGCGCCGCGTCCTTTTCGATGTGCTTGCGATATTCATCGAGCGTCGTCGCGCCGACGCAGTGAAGCTCACCGCGTGCGAGCGCGGGTTTCAGCAGGTTGCCTGCATCCATCGCGCCTTCGGTCTTGCCGGCGCCGACGATGGTGTGCAGCTCGTCGATGAAGAGAATGATGTTGCCGCCCTCGGCTTCGACCTCCGACAGAACAGCCTTCAACCGTTCCTCGAATTCGCCGCGATACTTGGCGCCCGCGATCAGCGCGCCCATGTCGAGCGCCAAAAGCTTCTTGTGCTTCAGGCTTTCCGGCACGTCGCCCTTGACGATGCGTAGCGCAAGGCCTTCCGCGATCGCCGTCTTGCCGACGCCCGTCTCACCGATCAGCACGGGATTGTTCTTCGTCCGCCGCGACAGCACCTGGATGGTGCGGCGGATCTCCTCGTCGCGGCCGATGACCGGATCGAGCTTGCCGCTCGCGGCCGCTTCCGTCAGATCGCGCGCATACCGCGTCAGGGCATCAGAGGCCGTTTCGGCGTTTGCGGTGTCGGCCGTGCGGCCCTTGCGGATGTCATTAATGGCTGCATTGAGCTTGTCGGCCGTCACACCCGCATCGCGCAGGATCTTGCCAGCGTCGGTCGACGTGTCGAGGGCAAGAGCAAGCAGCAGCCGTTCGGCGGTGACGAACTTGTCGCTCGCCTTGTCGGCCAGCTTCTCGACGGCATCGAAGAGCCGCGCAAGCTCCGGCGAGACATAAACCTGTCCCGAGCCGCCTGTGACTTTCGGTTTCTTGGCAAGATCGGCCTCGACTCCACGCAGTGCCGCACGCGAATCCCCGCCGGCTTTCTGGATAAGTCCGCTTGCCAGACCCTCGGGGTCATCGAGCAGAACCTTCAGAAGGTGGTCGGGAGTAACTTGTTGATGGTTTTCACGGAGCGCGAGCGACTGGGCCGATTGGATGAAGCCCTTGGCGCGGTCCGTGTAGCGTTCGAAATTCATGTCGCGTCCTCCAGCACATTCCTTCCGCCCCATGAGGCCCGGAAAGAATGCCATGCGATTTGATTTTTATCATCCGGGCACGATGGAAGACCCGATGCCCGGCATCCCCGTCGGCCCACATGATGATTGCGATATAGGATTGTGCGCCGCATGAAAAAGAGGCAGCAACAACAAAAACCCAGGAAAATTCGCGACATGCCGGCCGCCGGAAAAAGCGGGAGGAAAGCCTGTATCGCGATCCGGTTAAGGGATTGGCGCTGGAACGCCTCGAAAGCCTTGCTTTGGAAATTGCAAAACGGGGCGGCGTTCATCACCGTCATCGCGGCCGGAGCGTGAAATACAAGAACCGCTTGCCAGTGCGGCCTCGTCCCATTCCAAGATGCACGGCCGCAAAAGAAAAGAGCCCGTCTTCCGGGCTCCTTTTTTAATCTATTCGCTGTCTTCGTTGGCGGCCGGCGGCACGGCCGGTGCCTCGGCCGGTTCCTCCCGGCGCGGACGGCGGACCGGGCGTCGAAGGAAGGCTGGCTGCTCCTGCTGCTCGACGGGTGCCGGTGCGGCGGCCTGGGGCTGAGGACGCTCTGCGGAGGGCGGCGGCGCTGCCGATGGCGGAAAACCGCCATTGGCGTGGTCACGGTCGGCTCCATTACCGTTGCCGCCATTCGGTGCCTGATTCTGATAGCGATCCCGGCGGCGATAGCCTCCATCGCCCTGATGTCCGTCGCCGTTGTTTTGTGACCTGCGATCCTCGCGATAACGGTTCTCCCCGCCCGAGCCATTTCGCTGCTCGTAGCGATCCCCGCGATCACCTCTGAAATCCTGGCGATCGCCGCGATCACTCCGGTCACCGCGATCATGCCGGTCATAGCGCTGGCCATCGCTACGGTCGTGGCGGTTGTTGTTGAAGCGCTCGTGACGCGGCTGACGATTGTCGTATCGGTTCTGATTGTCGAAGTTGCGCTGCTGTTGCGGGAACGGCTGCTGTGACAGATCTGGCTGGGCTCCTTGTCCGGCCACCTGCGGCTGCTGCCCGACGTCGTCGCCGTCCTCCTCGCCGAACTCCTCGCCATCGCTGCCTTCCGGCCCTGCAAGTGAATGGGTCCGCGCCGCGCCGTTGCCCATCGGGTCCATGCCGCCCTGCGCCGCCATCTGCTCCCGATAACCGAGAATAATCCGGTTATAGTGCTCGGCGTGCTGGAGATAGTTCTCCGCGAGCACCGGATCGCCTGACGACAGGGCGTCGCGCGCCAAGCTGATGTACTTTTCCGCAATATGCGAAGGCGTACCGCGAATCTTCACGTCGGGCCCCGAGCTCTCGAAGCTGCGCATCAGAGGATTTTGCGATTTGCGGTTATTGTTGTTGTTTCGACCGCGACCGCGACGGTTCTGTTGACCTTGCCTCATGGGCTCCCGTTCATGCTTGTTGGTAATTTCCACCTGCACCCGCTCGAATGGCGAGACGGTGCCTGGATCGATCCTTCGATCCAATTCAAATGATTGCCTCTAAAGTCACCACAGCCCCGCAGATCGCGGCCCAGGCTCTTGCCCCTTGAGCTTCGGGCAAAATCGCAGTCATCCCAGTCATTACGCCTGCAAGATACGAAAGCCGTCCTCAAAGGAGCTTTACCCAGCACAGGTGCCGCGAAGGATAGGCCCGACACTTGCCAATCGACGGACGAAACAGTCCGCGAAAGTTTGTGCTGATGATCTGAGATAGGAAGGCCGGCTCGCTTGCCGCTCCAGCGGCATCATTGCGCCACGCGCATCCGATCAAACTCTTCGACCCTGATATTACCCCGGAAACGTAATTGCGCAAATAAGAAATGATCGGTCGGTTTAGAGATGTATCTCCAGCGCAACAGCCCTGGTGTGGCCACCGAGATCCTCTCTCCGCCCTAAGCGGCGGGCTCCGAACGCGGCGAAAATTGCCTCGACCGCATCCGCCTGCGTTGCACCGACTTCCAAGACAATCCGTGACGGACGCTTCAATTTCGAGATATTGCGGGCAATTTCACGGTAAACATCAAGTCCGTCCCGGCCGCCGTCCAGCGCCAATAAAGGATCGAAATCCCTCACATCCCGTCCGAGCCCTGTGATCTCTTCTGTGGATATATAGGGAGGATTTGAGATCACGAGGTCGAAATCCCCCCCACAGCCATCGAGACCAGATGTCGCAACGAACCGAACGCGATCCCCGACACCCAGCGCCTCGGCATTACGGCAGGCGATCTCGAGTGCAGCCGGACTGACGTCGGTCGCGAGACCACGTGCGTTCGGCAGCTCCGCAAGCAGCGTGACGATCAGGATACCCGAGCCCGTTCCGATGTCCGCGATCGAAATCGGCTGTCCGGAAAGTCCACTCGACTCGATTGTCTCAAGTGCCAGCTCGATCACCGCTTCCGTATCGGGGCGCGGATCGAGCACGTCCGGCGTCACGAGGAAGTCCCGCCCGTAGAATTCGCGTCGTCCGAGGATGCGGGAAACAGGCTCGCAGGCCAGCCGGCGGCGCGCGGCATCGCTGATGCGATCGGCTGCCTCGCCTCCGAGCATGCGTGCCGATCCGGAGAGCAACTGCGCACCGTCGATCCCGAGAAGGCCCTGCAGCAGGAAGCGGGCGTCGCGCTGAGGCGTTTCGATCCCTGCGTCGCTGAACATCCCGGCCAGAGTGGCCAAGGCGTCGGCAATGCTGTGGTCTGCTCGGAAAGGCATCGCCGGCAAATCCTGCGTGCGCGCGGCGAGCTTCATCACGCCGCGCTCAGTTCAGCAAGCATCGTCGCCTGATGATCCGTGATCAGCGCATCGATCAACGTATCGAGCCCCGGCCCCGCGAGCACTTCTTCGAGATTGTAGAGCGTCAAGTTGATGCGATGATCGGTGACGCGCCCTTGCGGAAAATTGTACGTCCGGATTCGCTGCGAACGATCACCCGAACCGACCTGCGACTTGCGCGCATCGGATCGCTCGGTCGCCGCCTTCTCGCGCTCGAGCTCGTAAATGCGTGACTTCAGCACCGCCATCGCAAGGCGCCGGTTCTGATGTTGCGATTTTTCCGCTGAAACCACGACGATTCCGGTCGGCAAGTGGGTCATGCGCACCGCGCTGTCCGTTTTGTTGACGTGCTGACCACCGGCACCGCCGGCACGCATCGTGTCGATGCGGATGTCTTCGGGTTTGATATCGATGTCGATGTCTTCGGCTTCCGGCAACACGGCGACCGTCGCGGCCGACGTGTGAATACGTCCGCTGGCTTCCGTCGCCGGAACGCGCTGGACGCGATGCACGCCGGACTCGAATTTCAGCCGCGCGAAGACGCCGGAACCCGTGATGGACGCAATGATTTCCTTATACCCGCCAAGATCGTTCTCGGACGCCGATATGATTTCCGTTTTCCATCCCTTGAGATCGGCATAGCGGGTGTACATGCGGAAAAGATCGGCCGCGAAAAGGGCCGCTTCATCGCCTCCCGTGCCCGCGCGAACCTCGAGAATAGCGCTTTTCTCATCGGCCGCGTCCTTGGGCAGAAGAGCGATGCGAAGCTTCTGCTCCAGATCCGCGATGCGTTCGGCGAGCGACGCGCGCTCGGCATAGGCGAGATCGACCATTTCCTTGTCGGCAGCAGGATCGCGGATCATCTGTTCGAGATCGGCGCTCTCGGCCTCCGCTTTGCGCAGCGCGTCTATCTGCGCGACGACCGGGCTGAGTTCGGAAAACTCCTTGTTGAGCTTCACATACTCCGCCTGCGGAACGCCATGATTGAGCTGGTCCTGAATGGCCAGGAAGCGTTCGGATAGACGGTCGAGTTTATCGCGCGGCAGTGCTGACATGTGTCCGATGTGTTTTGAAATGGCGGGCCCGAAAGGAGCTGCCCGGAAAGACGGCGTGAGCGCTTGGGCGCTTCACCGCGCATCAGGCGCCAAGTACCCTGCTGATTATCTAATACGAACCGCTGCCGATCTGCAATTTATCAGCCCGTCGGGTTTCCGGATCGTCAACTTCAATATAGCGCATCCCGTCCCGCACCGGCCCGTAATGCTCCTGGATATAGGTGCTGACCCATTGAACTGCCATTTCAAAAGGCTGGGAAACCGACGCAAAAATCGACGAATGCATAAAAATGACGAGCAGTCCGAGCGGAAGCGAAAGTGCATAAAGCGCCCGCTGGGGACGCCGGCGCACTTGTTTCAGGGCTTCCTGCGGCAGTCGCCGGGCGCCATTGGCGATCGCGGAACCGGCCTTGAGGAGATTGCGGCTCGATGTTGCCAGCCCCAACGGTGCAGCGCCAGGCTCCGATGGCCTGCCCATCTGGCGCACCTGTGGGACCCGCTGCGGCGGCGGGGGCCATTGCGGTGGCTCCTGTTGCGGCATGGGGCGCGAGGCGGGAAATGCGGCCGAGGGCGCGGCTGGGACGGAAAGATGCGTCAGCAGGGTACCGATCGCGTTGATGACCGGCCTGCCATTGACCCCCGCCATTGAGGTGTAGGTCATGATGATGGCGGCCGTCTCCGACCACGGCGGCAGATACTCGACCTGCCCTGTCTCGAACGCCTCGATGACGTCCGGCTGAACCTGAAGATAATGGGCGGCTTGCGGAACGGTGAGCCGCAGCGCCTGCCTGAGATCGATGAAGAACCGCGCGATCAGCGCGCGGCTTTCCGCCTGTGCATGGACCGGCACCCGATGCGTGCCGGCATCATAGCGGCCTTGGCCAGGCTGCCCATGCTCATAACCTCCAACCGAAACGCTACGCCCAACGCCCCGACGCATACCCTCATCCCGGCGAAACGCGCCGGTCCCCGATGTTAAGCATACTGTTGGCTAAAAATGCTTGTTTGTCAAAGCCTGACGCAGAGAGGCCGTCAGGGCGTTAACCGTCGATCGCGACGCGTTCCTTTTCCGCGAATTGCTGCAAGGACATGCGCACGTCTTTCGCACCCTCTTTCAAAAGTTCGTCGACGAACGCGCTGGCCTTTCCGGCATCGAGAGAGAGGACCATCGACTTGATGGGACCGATCGAAGCCGGTGCCATCGACAGGGACCGAAAGCCGAGCGCGATAAGCGTCATGGCTTCGAGGGGACGCCCGGCCATCTCCCCGCACAACGTCACCGGCACGTCATATGTGTTTGCCGCCGTGATCAGCGCCTGGAGCGCGCGCAACGGCGCAGGCGCCAGCACGTCGAAGCGGCTCGCGACCCGAGCGTTCGTGCGATCGGCGGCAAACAGAAACTGCATCAGGTCATTCGAGCCGACCGATACGAAATCAACCCGCGTCAGGAAAGCATCGAGTTCGAACAGAAGTGCCGGAACCTCGAACATCGCTCCGACGAGAACCTTGTCCGGCAGCGGATGGCCATGTTCCGTCAGAAATGCCTTTTCGCGCTCGATCAGCGCGCGGATGGCGACAAGCTCGTATCCCGCCGACACCATGGGGATCATCACCCGCAACTCGCGCCCGACAGCAGCCTTGAGCAGCGCGCGCACCTGCAGACGGAAAAGCTCCGGGCGATCGAGGGCCATGCGGATTGCACGCCAGCCCATCGCCGGATTTTCTTCCTTCGGCTGACGAAGATAAGGCAGGACCTTGTCGCCGCCGATGTCGAGCGTCCGGAATACCACGGGCTTTCCGCGGGCTTCGTCGATGACGGCCTTATAAAGCTGCGTCTGCCGGTCGAGCCGCGGAAACGCCTCCGACAGCATGAACTGCAGCTCCGTGCGATAGAGCCCGATGCCATCGGCCCCCGATTCATCCAGGTGCGGCATGTCCACGAGAAGGCCGGCATTCATCATCAGCGCGATCGGCACCCCGTCCGTCGTGATCGCCGGACGGTCGCGCAACGACTGATAGCGCTTCTGCCGGCGGGCACGGAAGCGCACTTTGTCCGAGTAGGCGGAGATCAGCTCGCTGGTGGGTCTGAGATGAACTTCGCCCGTCACAGCATCGACGATCGCCGCATCACCTGCCGAAACACGATCGACGATGCCAGCCGCCTGCCCGATCGCAGCAATTCCGAGCGCCTTCGCGACGACGGCGACGTGGCTCTGGCTTGAGCCGTCCTCAACGACGAGACCCCTGAGTCGGCTTCGGTCGTAGTCGAGCAACTCGGCCGGCCCCATTGTCCGAGC
>CAYYDL010000177.1:0-3629 GCA_964470545.1 uncultured Hyphomicrobium sp.
CGGCCTGTCCGGTCCAGCCGCCGAAGCGCTTGCGGTTGCGGCGTTCCTGCACGACGAAGGAAAAAGGGCGTCCCGTTGGCAGCGCGCTTTCAAAGCGCCGCGAGACGCAAAGAAATATGGATTCTCCGCTCCGCTCGCAAAAACGCGGGGCCCCATAGACCAGCAAGTCCTCGATGGCTATCGGCACGAATTCGGATCGCTGCCCTATGCTGAGGCACATGACAGGTTCAAGGCCTTGCGGGAGGAGTGGCGCGATCTGGTCTTGCATTTGATTGCTGCACATCACGGGCAGGCGCGGCCGGTAATTGCGACGCGCGGCTGTGAGGAGGCTCCGCCTTTCGCGCTCCAAAAGCGCGCCTGCGAGGTCGCATTGCGATTCGCGAGGCTTCAGAAGCGGTGGGGACCATGGGGTCTCGCGTGGTGGGAAGCGCTGCTGCGCGCCGCCGATCAGCACGCCTCGCGCGACAACGATAGAGGTGAAGGCTTGGCCTCACATGGGAAAGGATGATGGCCGAAGCCTCAATCCCCGTCGATCTGCTCAATCCCGGCCAGGTCTTCGCCTGTTTGGGCTTCATGGAGGCGGCGAACATTCTGCTGGGCGACGTCTCAGGCGGCTTCGATTGGTACAAAGACTCGAACACCCGCTTTGCGCTCCGTGCCACAGGAGAACGGAATCCATTCGAGGCAGTGCTGGAGTTCTTGGCCGAAGCGGAGCCGAACCGATGGGGCCCAATCGGTTACACCGATCCGCCACCTAGGAAAGGCGAAGCGAGCGGGGATGTCGAAGGCGACGATGACGATGACATGGACGACGTCGCGTCAGCCAGCCAAATGCCGTCGCTGGATTTGTGCATTACCTTTCCCGCGAAGGCTGGCGACCGAATGGCCTTGCCTATCAAATTCGGCGGCGGGAACAGGCCGGTTGTCGAACTCGGTCATTGGGCGGATGGCTCGAGCCGCGAGAGCTTCAAGCTTTATGCCGGCAATCGGTCAGCCGATGCCATCGCGCGCGCGATGCTGAAGGGCGTGCGCAGCAAGCCAAGCAAGAAGCAGAGGGCCAATGGACAACCTGGCGATCTGAAGACCAGGGGCGTGCGGCAGCTATGGGAAGAAGATCGCGCGGCGCTCGTCAATGCGCCGTTCGATGTGCTGACGCCGATGGGGGGCAGCTTCAATTTCGACCCACGCGGAGCGTGGACTGCCATCGATGCCGGGTATTCGCCGAACGAACACAAGCATGCCATCGAAGCCTCTCCCGTCGTCGAATTTCTCGCCGCTTGGGGATTGGAAAACGCCCGCCCGGTCGAATTCGGGCTTCGTCAAGTTCGATATGCAGCTTGGGGTGTGAATCTGCCGCTCATATTGGCGCGCGCTGCGCTTGCAGGCGCGCTCCCTGCTGTTCCGTCAAGACAGTTTCGGTTCGAGCTCGATTTGTCCGGCAAAAACAAAGTCGTCACTTTCGCTCAAGAGGAGCCTCATGCCATCGCTCACGGCTGAAATCATAAACGACTGGGCCGATAACAAAAATGGTCCCGTCGCGGTGACCTGTAAGCAGAAACTTCTGCCCGTGGAAGGCGAGGGTGGCGTGATCTTCCCGCCGACCTACGCCGACATCGGCTACAACATCGACACGCTGTCGGACGGCACCAAGGTTGCGACCATCGACAGCGTCGGCAGCCAGGCCAACCGGATGGAGCCGATCTTTACGCACGAACCCTATTCATCGCTCGTACCGCAGATCACGATCGAGCTTCGTAAGGGCGACGATGATGGTAAGGAATTTGTAGAACGGCGGTCGATTTTCGATTTGGCCCATCGCAGCGCGGACGCGGTCGTTTATTCATGCCCGAAGTTGGCGCCGACTGTCACAAGGGCATATGCAGCGTTGCGACATCATGGCGACGCTGGTCCATTGTGCGGATTGGCGCCGACATCTCTTCTCTTCGGCGTTTGGGATTCGCGCGGAGGGTCGGGAGAGAAACGACCACGGCTTGTGCGCTCTATCATTCGCGCGTGGGATGTAGAGCCGCTTTATGCGGCAGCACAGTTTAATTCGGTCTGGAAAGCGCTGAGCGAGGAACAGCAGGCCGAATTGGAGAAGGAGGCGAAGGCCAGGAAGACGAGGCTTTCTGAAAAAGGCTTCGCGGATGCGCCGGCCACGTTTCGCAAGGTGAGCCAATCTGCCGCTAAGCAGATGCCGGAGTTCCGCGATGGCGCACCCAATCCGGAGCGTCGTGTTCTTGGAGGGGTTGTCACCAAGGATAAGATCGAACGCGATATCGCGGTGAACCTCGTAGCCTTGCGCAATATTCAGGGAGCAACGGAAGCGCAGACTCAAGAAATCCGGCGCTACCTGCTGGCTTTGGCGCTCCTTACCGCGACGGCCGATATCGAGCTTTTTCTGCGTGAGGGCTGCAATTTGCGGTTCGCCGACAAAGACGACTATTGGTTTGCCGTTCCGCGGCGAGGCGAGCCCGTGCCTGTTGAGCTATCATCAGCAAGAGAGCTTCTGCTCGACTATGCGAAGCGTGCAGTTGTGCCCTTCAAGGCGAAATGGCCAGCGGAGCTGTCGTATACCTTCGATATGAAAGAGGCGAAGAAACTCCTCACCAAGAAGGAAGAGGACGAGGAGGAGTAGGAGGTGGTCAATACCCTTCTCATCTCCATCCGTTTTCACGACGGCCGCTATCACGGCAGCGGCGAATGGCCGCCATCGCCTGCGCGGCTGTTCCAGGCGTTGGTTGCGGGCACAGCGCGTGGTGAGAGTCTCTCCGGGGATGTTGCACTGGCTTTCAAGTGGCTCGAAAGCCTGGACGCGCCGGCCATTGCCGCGCCGCCGGCCCATTCGGGGCAGCTTTTCAAGAATTTCGTTCCGAACAACGATCTCGATGCGGTGGGTGGCGATCCGGCGAGAATTGGCAAGATACGGGCAGGCAAAATCATCCGTCCTCGTACATTCGATGTTGCCGTGCCATTGCTCTACGCATGGACGTTCGAGCCAAGCGCGGACGCCGAGCGGCATGCGCGCGCGATCTGCGAGATAGCCGACAACCTTTATCAATTGGGCCGCGGCGTCGACATGGCCTGGGCGACCGGCGAGATTGTCGACGAAAGGGAAGCGGAGTGCCGGCTTTGCGGGGATGAGGGCATGCTGTGGAGGCCGAGCGAAAGCGGCGATGGCGCCTTGCTTTCCTGTCCTCGTCCCGGTTCGTTGGCGAGTTTGACACAGCGCTTCAAGGCGATGCGTGGGCGGTTCAAGACAGTTGGAACCGATAAGAAGAGCAGTCAGCTTTTTGTCCAAGCGCCTAAGCCGGACTTCAGGCAAGTTCCGTACAACAGCCCGTCTGTATTTCTTCTTTTCGAGATCAGGAGCACCGATCGCTTCAGGCCGCAACCCCTTGAGCGCGCCGTTGCACTGACTGAAAAGATCAGAGACTTGGCCGTGAGGCGGTTGAAAGCCTCGGCGTGGCGTCGGGACGATCCGAAACGGGAAACCCTGGTCGACAAAATCTTCATCGGGCGCGATTCGCAGGAATCCGACAAGGCGCGGCGCATCCGCATCGCACCGTTACCGTCTATCGGCCACGCCCAAACGGAACGCTCGGTCCGCCGTGTGCTCGTCGCCGTCC
>CAYYDL010000178.1:0-3637 GCA_964470545.1 uncultured Hyphomicrobium sp.
CGCAAGAGCTTCTCGCTGAAATGCTTGGCGTACGACGCCAATCGGTGACGCTTGCTGCCGGAGCTTTGCAAGAAGCGGGATTGATTGCCTATCGCCGCGGCACTGTGGAAATTCTTGATCGCGATGCGCTCAAAGAGGCTGCATGCGAGTGTTACGACATGGTGAATATTATCTATGATCAGCTTCTTCCCCAGGAAAAGTAAGTGTTCTGTCTGTTATCGGACGGACGGAATGCACAAAAATCATTCAAAAATTCCGTGCGCTTCTTAGCGCCGTTTGCACGAGTGAAGTATTTTGAAGTATCGTTTCAAAGCACCTTTAGATTTACATTCAAAACTTTTACTCGGCCCGACGGTACGTCGGGCCATTTTTGCAAAGACGCGCGGACTCCGAGTTAGGAAACGACTCTTGGAGGATGTGTTGCCGCTCCGCAATCAGCGGCGGCGAGTGCGAAAATCCTTGGAACGCTATGTCCGGTATCGGACAGACGCGGCGCCCTTCTCCGCATCTTATCTGCTTCCGTAACATCTTTGAAAATCTGGAGTGCCAAGTGCGCGCGAGTCGGATCCTCCAGCGTGGCGCCTTCACCCCCGAAGAATTCGCCCGCCTCCAAAAAACCTTCGACATCAGTTGGGCTGCCGTTTCTCACACGGTAGATGTCGGCGAACGTACGCGCCGGAGAGAAACCTTGGCGACGATCGTTCTCTCGCTCGCGACTGCGCGGACAGACATGGACCCTCATGAGATGAGTCAAATGGCCATCCGCCTCTTTGAGGTCGTGGACGAAGTCGCCTGACATTCGCTCTCGACGGTGGATCCGGTGCAGCCGTCATTCGGCGCCATGACTGTATTATAACTTTGTGAACCTTCCGGCCGGCTGGCACGTCGCGCGAATGACGTAGTAATTCGGATGCTCCTCGACCCATTTTGCACCCTCGATCTGCGTGGCCATCAGGCAAGCCACCATCATCGTATTCTCCTGAAGCCGAATAGGCTGAAGCTCGTGGCAATTCGCGCCTTGGACGATTGAGCAAACGGTAAAGACCAGTTCAAGCACGACGCGGTTTCTCCCAGAATTGGGGTCTGGATCGCCAACACCTCGCGTGCTGCGGAGGTTCCTTCTCAAAATCCGCGCAAGCGTACAAATGACGTTACGGAATTTGGATTAGCCCCGCGACCAACCTCCCGCCCGACCACCGCAGAGCATCGCTCCGATTGCGCTTGGCCCAAATGGCTCCAGCCGCCGGGCCCCGCGGGGCCGCGCTTATCGGCTTCGCGTTGGAACGATCAGGGTGGAGGTGTCGTTGAAGCAGGCAAGAGATGAACGAGAGTATTAACGAGAAACAAGAGATCGCATCCAGGCCAGCCTGCGCAGGGGCCGTTCCTGCCCGAGTCTGACGGTGTGCGAAGCTCGAGATAAAGTATTCCCGCTATGGCATACGCACGCGAACCCACGTCTATGGATCTGCTTCGTGCGGAAGGTGATCGGAGAGGGCTGGTCGATCCGAAGACATCCCCGAACGCAGCAGAGTTTGATGAGCACGTCAGTACCTACCGGAACTTTTTGCGATGGGCCGGACTGTTCGTCGCCCACGTTGCGGTGATCTTGGCGCTCCTCGCTTTCTTCCTGGTCAGGTGATGAATGATCGAGAAGCGGACACCGACCGAAGCGCGTCAAGCCTCGCCCCGAAAAACCAATTTTCGCGTGCTGATCATTTCGACCATTTTAACGGCGCTGATCCTCGGGGGCTTCGTCATAGCGTTCCTGCGTGCCACGCCCCCGCAACAAACACCACCGACACCCCCTTCAGGTTCGCAGCAGAGCAGCCCCCCGTGACCGCCGTCTAATCGTTCGCACCAATTCCGAGGTCGGATCACGGTGAGCGTCACGCCGCACCGAATCGGCGTCGCGGATCTTTTGGGCGAGCGGAAGGACCGAGGTTTCAGCTAGGCCGCAACATCCACTCCGCGCAGTCGGCCGACTTCCAGGTCGACAAGCGATTTGTAAGCGCCTGCCTTGCTGAGCAAGAGATCCGGAGCACCGTCCTGCACGACCTGACCGTTCTGAATCACCAAAATGCGGTCGAAGGTCCGTAACGTCGCCAGACGATGAGCGATGGCGATGACAGTTCTGCCCCGCATCAGCGTGTTGAGCGCTTCCCGGATCAGTTCTTCGGAATGCGGGTCGAGCGCCGACGTCGCTTCATCAAGAAGCAAAATAGGCGCATCCTTCAGGAACGCACGGGCAATCGCGATACGCTGGCGTTGGCCGCCCGAGAGCTTGGCGCCTTTGTCGCCGACAATCGTGTCGAGTCCTTCCGGAAGCTGCTGGATGAAGGTGTCGCAACGTGCCATCTCGGCCGCCCTCCATACTTCGTCGTCGGTCGCGGTCGGACGACCATACCGGATGTTTTCTCGCAACGTCCGGTGAAACAACGAAACATCTTGCGGTACGACCGCCACCAGCTTGCGCAGGACGTCGTCCGGCATTCGGCCGATGTCTTGGCCGTACATCAGAATGGAACCAGCCTGTGGAGCGTAGAACCCCTGCACGAGAGAGAACATCGTCGACTTCCCGGCGCCCGATGGGCCGATGACGCCCACCCGGGAACCGACATCGATCTTGAAATTGAGTGCCGAGAACACCTGCTTGCTACCCGGATATGAAAAGTCGATGTCGCGGAATTCCAGAGCGCAATTTGTTTCCATCTCCTCCATTTGGCCGTCGCGCACGATGGCGGGACTGCGGACGAGGAGCTTCGACAGGGCCTCCGACAGACGCGCCAAATGCTGCGTCACATCCACGAGGGCAACCGCAAAGTCTCGCGTCGCGCTGAGGATCGAAAGACCGAGCGTGCAAACCAGAATAACGTCGCCAGGCGAAGCTTTGCCATTTTGCCAAAGTGAGATTGCCCAAAAAAGCAGTCCGCATGTCAGAACAGCCGTCGCGACGGCATGGAAGATCCGAAGCTTTTCGAGATAATAGAGGCTGTCTCGCCGGGATCTCATTTCGCGACTGACCACACTTGCCAACCGCAAGCGCTCGCCGTTGATGCGCCCGAACGTCTTCACCAGAGTAATGTTCGAAACGATGTCGATCATCTCGCCGTCGACCGCGGCGGCATCCTCGGCATAGATGCGGTGAAGCGACTTACCTTGTGCCGCCCAACGGAAAATCACCGTGACCACAACCCCCACGACTACGGTCAGGCAGACCGCCATCGGGATGCTCACGGTAGCAAGAAAGAAAATGGCCACCACGGTTGCGATGAGAGGCGGTAGAGCATTGAAGGTGATCAGAGTTTCAGCGGTATAGAGGGCATTCGAAGTCGCCGTGATCCGGCTTGTCAGCGAACCTGCATTTTGGTTGACGAAGAAGCTCGGCGGATGAGCCGTGAGGTCTTTGAACAGCTTGCGCCTCACGCTGCCCGACACATTCACGAACGCCGAATGACTGACCCAGGCCGCAACCCGCCAAAGCGAATTATCGGCCGCGATCAACGCAACCACGAAAAAGAACGCGACCCAGACCTCTTGATTGCGAGGGGATTTCGCCAACGCGTCCACGAGGTATTTGACGGCGTACTGCGTCGAAACCGAACACGTCACCGCCCCCAACACGGCGAGAAATATAACA
>CAYYDL010000179.1:0-12131 GCA_964470545.1 uncultured Hyphomicrobium sp.
ACTCCGCAAAAGACCCGACCGAGCAGATGCGCGGCTGGCCTGCACTGGCCGACGCCATCGAGAAGAAGCGCGAGGAAACAGGCGCGGCCTGGATCGCGACGTCGAGCTATGCGACGACCGGCCAGATGATGGTGGGCCTCAAAAGTCGCAGCGCCGTCGCCCAACTTGATGACCGCATCCGTTACATCTTCCTGCCGCCATTACCCGAAAGCCTCCTGGACAAGCCCGCGCTTTACGTCGAACTCCAACGCCGCGTCCAGCTTCCGCTCTTGCAGCGAAAATTCCGCAAGATCGAAGAGGTCGGAACAGTCAAGCGTGCCAATGGCGCGCCCGGCGGCGCAACCTATGTGATGTACCTGGTTTCCGATCCGATCGCGCCGCCGCTCGCGATGGATGACCAGTCCAAGAGATGACGTTATCGGGGTCCTCGGCGTGATGCTGCGTGATGCCGAGGACCCAGCGTTCCACGTAATTGCAAGATGGATGCTCGCGACAAGCCCGAGCATAAGTGGGACTGAAGGAAAACCTAAGCGGCTTCCTTGTTCAGCTTCTTCTCCGCCAGCTTCGTCAGCTTGTCGTCGGCACCGTACTCCTCTTTCAACGTCTTTTGAAGGATCGTCGCCAGATCCTTATGTCCAAGGAGCTTCGCCCAAGAAACGAGCGTGCCGTAGCGTGTGATTTCATAATGCTCGGCAGCCTGACCCGCCGCGATCATCGCCGCATCGCGCGTATCGGCATCCTTGATCTCCGACATCAACTCTTCGCCTTCCTCCAGGATGCCCTTTATCGCCGGGCACTCCGTCGCCTTCGGCTTGCGACCGAGTTTCTTGAACACCTCTTCGAGACGCGCGACGTGTTCTTTCGTTTCCTCGAGATGGCCCATGAAGGCTTTGGCGAGTTCCGCGGAATCGGACGCTTTCGCCATCTTGGGCAGCGCCTTCACAAGCTTGTTTTCCGCAAAATAGATGTCTTCGAGCGTATGGTTGAAAAGGTCTTCCAGGTTTTCGACTTTCATAGGGCGTCTCCTCACGGGGTAGGATCAATGTTTCCTCGCAACGCCGCGCGCGCGGTCCGGTTCCCGCCGAGATCGGGTTTCTCGATGTAACGCCCGTGCGGTGCGGTGACTTTGATGCTCTTCCCTCGATCGCGAGCGTCGGTTAATCACAGTCATCCATGAAGACATCCGAAATCGACATTCTCATCGTACCTGGCTGGCAGGATTCCGGGCCCGACCACTGGCAGAGCCGCTGGGAGCGGAACCTAAAAACCGCACGCCGCGTCATCCAGCAGGATTGGCATAACCCCGACGTCGAAGTTTGGGGCGACCGCATCGCAAAATTTGCGGGCGGCGCGACCCAGCCTGTGGTCGTGGTTGCGCATTCCGTCGGTGTCCCCGCGGTCGTTTTTGCTGCCGATAAGCTCAAACGCAATGGCGTCATCGGGGCGTTTCTCGTCGCCCCCGCCGATCTCGATTATGCGAATTTCTGGCCCGACACCGGTGGCAGGCGATGGCCCCCGGACAAGGGCACACGCGGCTTCGAGACGATGCCCGAACGGCGGTTACCATTCCCGGCACACGTCGTCGTCGCCAACAACGACCTCTACTGCAGCTATGCGCGCGCCGAACATCTCGCGCAAAAATGGGGCGCCACCATCAGCGACGCGGGCGAGAGCGGCCACATCAATATTGCGTCCGGCCATGGCCCCTGGCCCGAGGGCCTCCTGCAATTCGGACAATTTTTGAAAAAGCTCGGCTGACGACACCGACTTCCTAGGTCGGGTCGACCCAAAGGGTTTCAAAACCATTCAAGCTCGGGCTCGCCTTCCGCACGGGCAAAATGTCGGGCATCAGACGCAGCCGCGGAAAACGTTCGAATAGCGACGAAAGCGCGACCTGCGTTTCAAGTCTCGCGAGAGGCGCGCCGAGGCAGAAGTGCGCGCCGCCTCCGAAGCTGAAATGACGCTGGTTCATACGCCGGATGTCGAATACGTGCGGATCGCTGTGAAGCTCCGGATCGTGATTTGCCGCCATGAGAATGGGCGTGAGCGGTTGTCCGCTCGCAACAGGACATCCGCCGATCTCCCGCTCGGATGTCGTTTGCCTGCTGAGCTGCACGACAGATGAGTCATAACGAAGGATCTCTTCCACGGCAGCCGGATAGAGCCCGGGATCCGCTCTCAGCGCATCGAACTGCTCAGGATGATTGAGCAACGCATGAACACCGTTGCCTATGAGGTCCGTCGTCGTCGTGTTACCAGCTGCAAGGATGAGGAGGCACATGCTGACCATCTCTCGCTCCGTGAGCTTTTCGCCGTCTTGCTCGGCAGCAATCAGATGCCCCAATAAATCGTCTCTATGCTCTTGCGCTTGAATTCGGCGTTCGACCTCACCTTGAAAAAATGCCCGCATCTCAGTGACGGCCCACTCGAGCTTTTGCTCCTGCTCCTCCGAGCGTTTCGGGTTGAACATAAGAACCTGGCCTTCCGACCAGGCTTTGAAGTCTTGATACCGGGCGGGATCGACGCCGAGTATTTCCGCGATCACGACAGTCGGCAGCGGACGGGTAAATAGCGCGACGAGATCGAAGGGGCGATCGCGGGGAAGGTCCTTAAGTACGCTCGCAGTAACAGCTGCGACGCGCGGCCGTAGTGCCTCGATCGAACGCTGATTGAAGGCATTCGCGACGAGTCCGCGCAAGCGCTTATGATCGGGATCGTCCATATGAAGCATCGTCGGACGATAATCTTCAGCGTCGACACCGAATAATTTGCGCGTAAATGAACCTTTCCGGGATTTGCGAGGATCTGAAGAAAAGGTGCGATCGTTGATGACTCTCGCAACATCGGCGGCCCGTGTCAAAACGACTCGGTCGAACATTCGATCCTGATGGACCGGCTCGCGGCGTCGAAGATCGTCAAGGATCTCGTGAGGGCGTTCGCGAAAGATCGGATCAAGGGCTAAGAGCTCGGTCCCCGACGGGACCGGCCGCTCGTCGCCGGCATTCTTCTGGTCGGAGTTTCGATCCTCCGAGTCTCGATCGACCTCGGCGTAGGACGCTGTTGCTCGAGATACCATGGCTGCCCGACCCTTTCATTCTCATGAAGCTGCCGGGCAAACCTCCAATGCGGGCGTTACGCGATCATTTCAAATCCGTCTGGCGACAGTTACAAACGTAATCCACTGGGAATCCGATCGGAATCCAAAAGGATGAGCGGACGTTGATGAAAACTCAGCCTTTTGCCGCTTCGAGATCCGTAACGGCCTTCGCCAAGGCTTCGGCCATGAAGGAACGAAGCTCAGTGTCGTCGACGGCAATCCCCTTCGCCACGAGGTCGGCCTTCACTTTGCGGAAGACGTCGTCGTCGCCTTTCTCCGCGAGATCGGCTTTGCGGACGTCCTTGATGTATGCCTCGAGCGCCTCTCCCGTTAGTCCGAGTTTCGCGCCGGCCCACTCAGCCACGGCCTTGTTGCGGCGCGCCTCTGCCTTGAAACGAAGCTCCTCGTCGTAGGCGAATTTGTTCTCGAATCCCTTCTCGCGCTCGTTGAAGGTCGTCATCTCAGTCTCTCTCCCTTTGCTCCCGAGCATCCACCGTCGCCCCAACCCTTGGTTGCATTTACCAAGACAAGGCGCGCAAGACGCGTATTGCAGATGTCCGCCAAATGCATATCTCAAGCAGCGTTACCGCGCGCTCTGAGGTAAATCAACGGCTTGGCTTTCGGTCACCATAATGGCCGCTGCGGCTCATGGTCTACATTGTGTCGCCCCCCTCGTTCGGGTAGTGTCCGCCGAAGACATCCGAGCGCGAAAAGGTGCGCTGCTTCTTTCCCGACATGAAGAAAACACGTTGGAAAATCAAGGCGTCAGCGTCAGCGTACGAACTCGTGAGAAGATCTGTATATCGCAATGAGTGAGAGCAATCTGTTGATCCTCAGAGGTCCAGGAATGAACAAGCGTCGGCGCATTTACGAGGGCAAGGCGAAGGTCCTTTACGAAGGTCCCGAGCCCGGCACCCTCATTCAACATTTCAAGGACGACGCAACCGCCTTCAACGCGAAGAAGCACGCGTTGATTGAGGGCAAGGGCGTTCTGAACAATCGCATCTCGGAATACATCTTTACGAAACTTGGTGAGATCGCGGTGCCGACGCATTTCATCAAGCGTCTGAACATGCGCGAGCAGTTGATCCGCGAAGTGGAGATCGTGCCGCTCGAAGTCGTCGTGCGCAATGTTGCAGCCGGTTCGCTCGCGACGCGCCTCGGGCTCGAGGAAGGCACGCAGCTTCCGCGCTCGATCATCGAGTTCTACTACAAGAAGGATGAACTCAACGATCCGATGGTCTCGGAAGAGCACATCACGGCATTCGGCTGGGCGACGCCCCAGGAGATCGACGAGATCATGCAGCTCGCGCTGCGCATCAACGACTTCCTCGTCGGACTCTTCCTCGGCATCGGCATCCGCCTTGTCGACTTCAAAGTCGAATTCGGCCGCCTCTACGATAATGATCAGGTTCGCCTGATCCTCGCCGACGAGATCAGCCCCGATTGCTGCCGGCTCTGGGACATCCAGTCGGGCGATAAGCTGGACAAGGACCGCTTCCGCCGTGACCTCGGCGGCGTCCTCGAAGCCTATCAGGAAGTTGCGCGCCGCCTTGGCGTCCTGACTGAATCGCCCCGCCCGCGCGGTGGCGGCCCGGTGCTCGTTGCTTCGAATTCGACAGCGAACGGCCCGGTGACACCGGTCAACGGCAAGCCGAACTGAACACACACCTGTCATCCCGGACGGCCGATAGGCCGATCCGGGACCCAGCTTCGCCAAATGTGCTAGAGTTCATCGCCTGGGTTCCGGCTCTTCGCTACGCTTTGGCCGGGATGACAATTTGGAACAACGATGAAAGCCAAGATCAAAATTACATTGAAGAACGGCGTGCTCGATCCTCAGGGCAAGGCTATCGAAGGCGCCATCAAGGGCCTTGGGATTTCGGGCGTCGGCGACGTGCGCCAGGGCAAATACATCGAGGTCGATCTGTCCGAGACCGATCCGGCGAAGGCCAAGGCCATCGTCGAACAGATGTGCAAGGATCTGCTGGCGAATACCGTCATCGAGAATTACAGCTACGAAATCGGCTGATAAATGCGGTGGGAAGTGTGGATAGCGCTCGTGCTGGCCGCGCTTGGTCCCACCCAGGCACATTCCGAGGCTGCGCCCGTTCCGCCCGACCTTGATTGCAGCATGGGGTTCGAAGCGCTCCACAACTGGGCCGCCTGGCTGCCAGGAGCCAAACAAGATCCAGCTAATCCAAACGTCTTTCAGATCGAAGTGCCGGACGTGTGGCGTGTCGAGATCACCTTCACCACTCCCGGCCAGCCCGCACATCCCGCCGTCGTCTTGCGCAAGTTCCTGAAGCAGGTCACCGGCGTCTGGACCGCGCAAGGCAAGACCTGCGGCTACGGCAACCAGGCCGAGTACATGGCTCTCGTCGATCAGATGAAGGCGGAAGATACGCGTTTGACGAATGCTTCGCGCGCGGAAGTCGAGCAGAAAAAGCGCGAGCAATCACCGCTCGGCTCGCCGTAAGTCAGCAGGGCGAAGCTTGTGAATTCCGCCATCTTCGGCCGAGCGAAAGCGATGGCCGGAGATCCAGCACAAGAGTGGTCGCAGACGCGATATCGAGCCTCCGGCGCTTCTTACGCTGGATCCCCGAATGGCCTCGCTTTGCTCGGCATTCGAGGATGACGCCCGCTGCAACAGCACGCAAGTGGACTTGGCGCTGGAGTCGCATTATTTAGCCGCTATCGGCCATCACCTGGATCAGAGCGAATGCTCCGCGCTTCCGTCATCGTCTTCCCCGGATCGAACTGCGACCGCGACGTTCAGACCGCGATCGAACGCGTGACGGGCTTTGCGCCGAACATGGTCTGGCACGGTGACGCCAGCGTCCCCTCGTCGGATGTCATTGTGCTGCCGGGCGGCTTCTCGTACGGCGATTATCTCCGCTGCGGAGCCATGGCCGCGCATTCACCGATCATGAAAGACGTCGTCGCCAAGGCGAAAGCCGGAACTCCGGTCATCGGCATCTGCAACGGCTTTCAGATCCTCTGTGAATCGGGACTGCTTCCCGGTGCGCTGCTCCGCAACGCTTCCCTCCACTTCATCTGCCGCGACGTATTCCTGAAGGTCGAGAACGATCAATCGTTCTTCACGAAGTGCTACCGCAAGGGCGAGGTGATCAAAATCCCGATCGCCCATGGCGAAGGCAACTATTTCGCCGACAACGAGACGCTCGATCGCCTTGAAGGCGAAGGCCGCATCGCGTTCCGCTATTCGGATGCCGACGGAAACGTAGGTGCCGAAGCCTGCCCGAACGGCGCCCTGCGCAATATCGCGGGCATTACGAACGAGACCGGCCGCGTGCTCGGCATGATGCCCCACCCCGAGCGCCTCTACGAGACAGCCCTTGGCGGCACGGACGGCCGTCGCGTGTTCGAAAGCATCCTGCTCTCGACCCTCGAAGCCGCGTGACGCGAAATGGTATCCGCCCTACCTTGATGTGGTCGCGCGGATACCAGCCACGGATTAATCACACACCCGAATGCGCGACCAGCGCCACACGCCTTCGTAGTCATCCCAGTAGCGGCGCCCGCGCTCCCAGTGGCACGGGCCGCCATATGCGGCCGGGCCGTCGTAATAGTAGGCAGGCGGCGGAGGCGGCGGCGGCGGATCATAATAATAGGGTCGAGCGGTCGACCCGATAATCGCACCGGCCGCAAGTCCGCCGAAAACGCCGGCCGCAAAATCACCGCCACCGGCATGAGCAGGAGCGGCCATCGCCGTGATGCTGGCGGCCGCGAGCGCAACATGGAGAATGCGTCTCATGGTCGAAGTCCCCTCAAAACCCGTCAAGCGCGACTATGCCGTAGGCGGATGAACCGCGCTTGAACAGCGCATACATGCGCTTCGAGGTCATTCTGTGGTCTGTAAGAATTGCGAACGCGTTAATACACAGCGAACGTCATGACGACATCGTCAGGTAAATCGACACCGTCAGAACGGAGATCACAGTCGAAAAAAGAATGACCCGCGAGGTGATGGCCGCCTCCCGCGCATAAAACTCCGCAAGCATAAAAGGCCCCGTTCCGGTCGGCATGGCAGCCAGCAGAACAGCGGTCCGCGTGAGTGTCGGCGTCAAGTCGAAGACTGTGCTCGCAAGAAACCAGACGATGATCGGATGAATCACGAGTTTCAGTCCGACGAGCACCGCGGTAGACGCCGAAGTCGAAGTCCGCGACGACGTCTCGGTTTTGGCTGCGAGAAACAATCCGAGAGCGACGAGCGCGCACGGCGACGCAGCGCCGCCAAGCAGCTTGAGAAACTCTTCCGCGGGCGCAGGCACGCTGAGACCGGTGATTGGGAAGAGCGCGCCGAGCGCAGGTGCGACAAGCAACGGGTTGCAGATGAGCGAAAGGCCGACTTTCTTGGCGAGATGCAGTGACTTCGCCTCGCTCTGCAAATCGACCTCAATGAGAACGATCGCCAGGGCAAAAACGATGCAGACCGTGATGATCGAAGCGATCGTCGTCAGATCGAGCGCCTGATGTCCGAGAACGGCGAGCGTGATCGGGAAACCCATGTATGACGTGTTGCCGTATCCGGCGTTGAGGCCATCGATCGCGGCATCGGCCAGGTTCCCTGGCGCCCGCATCCGGACCGCGACGGTGATGACGAAGATCATCAGGGTAGCGATGCCGAATACCGCAATGAAACCCGGCTGCCAAAGATCGCTCAGGCGGGCGTGGCTTGTGATGCGAAACAGAAGCGCCGGCAGTGCGAGATAAACGACGAACCTGTTGAGTTCGCTTGTCGCATGTGGGCCGAGCACGCCGATACGTCGCACCACCCAGCCGGCGAGGATAAGGGAGAAGACGGGAAGAACGATCAGAAGGGTCGACAGCATGGCACGCCGCTCCAGTGAAACCGGAGCTGTACGTGGGCAACCACATCGATATAATCCAATGCTGTTTGAGATCTATATTCATACCTTTTCGGTATCATGATCGACATTCGGCAGATGCGATATTTCGTGACGCTGGCGGAAACCCTGCATTTCGGGCGCGCGGCCGAGCGCCTGCATCTAAGCCAACCGCCGCTCAGCCGCCAAATCGCAGCGCTGGAAAAAGACCTGGGCGTGAGGCTTATCGAGCGCCACTCGAGGCAGGCGACCCTCACGCATGCCGGAAGCCGGTTCCTCGAAGACGCGCGCGCCGTCATTGCGTCGTTCGATGAAGCCTGCCGGAATGCCAAAGCGGCCGATCGCGGCGAGCTTGGCGAACTCTCAATCGGCTTCATGATGCACGCTGCCTATACGGTGCTGCCCCGGCTCGCGCGCAGCTATATCGCGGCTTATCCGGAGATCGATTTGAAGCTGCGCGAAGTGGTGCCGCATGCTCTCGTGGGCGAGGTCCTCGCGGGCCATTTCGATGCAGGCATTCTGTTCTCACCCGGCGCCGTTCGGGGGCTGGAAATCCGGCCGATCTATCAGGAGCGACTTTGTCTCGCGGTTTACGCCGACCACCGGCTCGCCGGTCGCAATTCCGCCGACCCTGACGACATCAAGGATGAACCGCTCATCGCCACGTCCGCCGATTCGGCGTCGATGATCCGCAAAGCCGTGGAGGAGTACTGTCGTGACGCCGGCTTCGAGCCGACGATCAGATTGGAGGCCCAGCTTCAGAACACCATCATCAATCTTGTTGCTGAGGGTCTGGGGATCGCGCTCGTCCCGGATTCGATGCGCAGGCTCACACTGCCGAGCGTGTCGTTCATAAGTCTGACGAATGCTCCCACCGTCCAGCACGTACTCGCCTGGCGCCCGACGAACCTCAATCCCGCCCTCAAGAATTTCCTTGCGAAGAGTTTGCCTCCGGAAGCTTGACGCCTGTCGATTGTGATCTTTCCGTGGCATTTGAAAGAGTCCCCTTGTACGCCGAAGCTCCGCTCCTATTTCATTTGTGTTGCGGGGCCGGGCCCCTCTGGCAGGACCACGGTGGTGCTGCGATGTCGGACCGCATCGGGTGTGCCCGGTGCCTCGACTCTTTACCGGACATACCTCCAATTTTCCGAACCGGAGGAAGTCTATGTCCCGTCGTTTCCTGGTCCTTCTCGAACGTGCCACGCACATACGTGAGATGATTGACCGCGAGCAGCGGTCGCCCGCCCCGAGCGCCATGCGCCTGATGCGCATGAAGCAACTCTATCTCAAGCTTTCGCACCACCTTCGCACTTTGACGGAGCAACGGATTGTTGCAATGGCGTCCGCGCCGCGTATCCGGCCAGACGTCATTTTTCGAAATGTGCGATCGGCACCTGCCCTCTCTGGACACTGGTGAGTTTTTGTTGAGGCTGGCGACACGCGTTGCGCGCGTCGGACGCCGGGGCACATAAAAACGTCGCCCGGTTCTATCACCAAGCACGTCGCTGGCGGCGGCTCCGCAGAGCGGGGTCGCCAGCGACCAACAAAAAAGGAGCCTCTCGGCTCCTTTTCGTGCAGTCAAACATCCCGCAAATTAGCGGACGTTCCCGCGCCGCTGGTTTTTGCGCGCCGGCTGAGAGCCGAGCGACAGCGAGTTGAACACAGCGAACACGATGGCCTTCATAATATCACCTGTTTTGAGCTAGCCGGCAGGTCAGCACATCCGACCCGCCAAACTCCCGGGATTAGCCCCCAGGCCGCTTTCTTCTACAGTGTAGATAGGCGATCCGCGTGCGCTGCACCAGGGGGGTCCAAGCAGGCCTATCATGCATGCCAAGCAGCGCGATTTCGCCGCGGGAGCTGTCTAAAAACCTTAACGAAATCAGAAGCTAAGACGAAAATAAAAAAGGGGAGAGAGTTGTAGCTCCCTCCCTCGCTCGAACGGCTTGCAAGCGTGGACTTGGAAGCGCCGAGGCAACTATGAAGGCGCTGGACTTCGCAGCTGCGTTATGAGCAGTGCGAGCAAGGCCAAAAGACGCCCCTTCCATAAGCCACTGCCGTCGCGCGAAAAATCCTCCGTAGCGCAATTCCGGACTGCGTCGTTTGCAGCGCGAAACCGTCACAGTACGGACGGGTAGGACAGAAAGTGTCAGCCTGCGCAGCATCCATGCTGCTTGGTGAGGCTCGGATCCGTCGCGGCGGGCTGCGATTGGGCGGCAAAACGCGACGCGTACGCCACTTTAAGGGACACCGGGATCATCCTGTGCACCCCGGTTGCCCGGAAGCGAATGGCACGCCAGAGGTCTGCGAATGAAACGTCCGCAAATAGCGACCGGCGTCCGGCGAACGTGGAAGATGACATGGAAAGGGTCTTTCTGGTGCTTTCTGGCGGCTGCAGGAGGCCGAGAACGATGCTGCTTGATTGCGCATATAGGCGACGGGATCTGCTGAATAAAATGGCATCTCGCCGCAACTCAGAAATGCGGGTATCGCAGCGCTGCGGCGCCGCAGGAAAAGACAACAGAGATTCATTCCGCATTCAGATTGAAATGGCCGAATGAGCTGACCTGGCCCTGATGATCGCGGCGACAACACCAACGTCACCGGCTATAAGCGCGACCCTAAGGGACCGTAGGACTGAACCGATCCTCCCCTTCTCGAATCGGAAAGGACATCCTCATGAGAGTCGTCGACGGACTTCTCTGCATCGGCCTTCTCACCGCGACGCCGGCGATGGCTGAAGACATGGACATGAAATCCATGGACCACATGAACATGGACCATATGGAAATGGGGGCGACGTCTGCAGAATCTTCCCCGTCCTCGAAGGCATTCGAGGAATCCATGCAGAACATGCACAAGAACATGATGATGTCCTACACGGGCGAGACGGACGTCGATTTCGTCAAGGGCATGATCCCGCACCACCAGGGCGCCATCGACATGGCCAAGGTGGAATTGAAATATGGCAAGGACCCCGAGATTCGGAAGCTCGCCGAGGACATCATCAAGGCCCAGGAGAGCGAGATCGCTTTCATGAACGCCTGGCTCGCCAAACACGCGAAGTGAGTTCAAGGATCTTATCCTCAGCCCATCCCGGAAGAGAACCCTCATCCGGCCTTCAGCCACCTTCTCCCTGAAGGAGAAGGAAGCCTTTCCTCTTCCGGACCGGGAGAGGATGCCCGCGGGGCAGGTGAAGGGACTTTGAAGACTCAGGCCCGCGCCTCGCGGCCGGCTCCAGGAAGCGAAGTCGCAAGGCCCATCCAAAAGGCGACAAATCGGCCTCGACCCCATATAAGCGGTCGCAATCGAAGCGCCCGGCGAGACTTTGAATGACCGAGACGACAACAGCCCGCAAAATCACCCCTCAAATCGTAGCCGAGCACGGCCTGAAGCCCGACGAATACGAGCGCCTGCTGGAAATCCTCGGCCGCGAGCCGTCGATCTGCGAGCTTGGCATCTTCTCGGTCATGTGGAGCGAGCACTGCTCGTATAAATCCTCCCGCGTCTGGCTGAAGACACTGCCGACGTCCGGCCCCCAGGTGATCCAGGGACCGGGCGAGAACGCAGGTGTGGTCGACCTAGGAGACGGCGATGCGGTGGTCTTCAAGATGGAGAGCCACAATCACCCCTCCTACATCGAGCCGTTCCAGGGTGCGGCGACCGGCGTCGGTGGCATCATGCGCGACGTCTTCACGATGGGCGCACGTCCCGTCGCCAACATGAACGCGCTGCGTTTCGGAGCGCCCGATCACGCCAAGACCCGCCACCTCGTCTCGGGCGTCGTCGCGGGAATTGCCCACTATGGCAACTGTACGGGCGTGCCGACCATCGGCGGCGAAACGAACTTCGACGAGGGCTACAACAACAACATCCTCGTCAATGCCATGTGCGTCGGCCTCGCGCGGACAGACAAGATTTTCTATTCCGCCGCGAAGGGCGTCGGCCTTCCGGTCGTCTACGTCGGCTCGAAGACCGGCCGCGACGGCATCCACGGCGCCACCATGGCCTCGGCCGAGTTCGACGAGAACTCGGACGAGAAGCGCCCGACCGTGCAAGTCGGCGATCCCTTCACGGAAAAGCTGCTGATCGAGGCCTGCCTCGAGCTCATGGCTTCCGATGCGATCATCGCCATCCAGGACATGGGGGCGGCGGGCCTTACC
>CAYYDL010000180.1:0-4329 GCA_964470545.1 uncultured Hyphomicrobium sp.
AAAGGAGGCTTCGTACATCACGGGCCAGACCATCATCGTCGACGGTGGTCAGATCCTTCCCGAGAGCATGGACGCCCTGGCGCAGGCGTAAATGATCTGCCGCGAGCACTTCGGTCCAAGGAAAGTCAGCCGTGGTTACGCAGCACCTCGGCCCGAAGCGCTCGCGGCGACAGCCCCGTCCAGCGGCGGACCGCGCGACTAAAAGCGGAAAGCTCGGAATACCCAACCAAGAAGGCGATTTCCGAGAACGAGAGCTGACGCTGGCGAATGTACGAGAGCGCCAGATCGCGTCGTGTGTTCTCGACCAACGTGCTGTAGCTCAAGCCATCATAGTGCAGTTCACGTTGAATAGTCGAAAGGGGAAGCCGCAGTTCAGCCGCGATCCCCTCGATCGGCGGAAAACCTTCGGGCAGTCTCGCGCGCACGGCACTGCGAACGCGATCGGTGATGCTGAAGCGGACATCCTGGCGTTCCGAAAGCCGCTCAAGACAAAGCTTCATCGCCGACATCAACCGTGGGTCCGCAGCCGGCATGACATGCTTCAGGATTTGCGGACGAAAGACGATGGCGTTCGTCGGCTGCGCGAAAAACGCCGGAGCGGCAAACGCGCGCTCGTGCTCTCGCCATTGCTCAGGCTTCGGATGCTCGAAGTGGACCTCTTCCGGGGCCCATCCCTGTCCCATCGCCTCGCGAATGAAGTTCAAAAACATGCCGAGGGAAAGCTCGGCGTCCTGGCGGCGCTCGATAATTTGAGGCGCATCGACCCGGTATTCCAATCGCATCATCCCTTCGGGCGACGCCCTGAGCGCCATCGAGGACGACTGCTGGTGCAGGGGAAAGAGTTCGACGAGTGTTTCGAGCGCGGTGCCGAGCGTCGGCGCGGAAAGGGACGCGTAGCCCCAGAGACCGAGGTCGCGCGGGTCGAACGAATGGCCGAACCACAGACCGAAGTTGTCATTGCGGGTGATGCGAGCGCTTTCCTCGAAGAGGCGACAATATGAGGTAAGGCTCAACTGAAGCGTAGGGGAGCCTGCCATCTCCGGTGAGATGCCGGCGTTGCCGAAGATGCGATCGACATCGCCCTTCTGGCGTTCGATGAATTTGACGATTCCGGTCGCAGCAGAGGCAAGCACCGACGGATCGGCGTTTCGGCCAATCGCACCCTCGGCGCCCGTCGCCATGGAGTCGCTGATGCTGCCTCCCATCGTTTCCTGATGAGCATGAGCCAATATTCAGAATAAAAAGGCTATCAGATGCGCTCGGCGGGTCAACCGGCGGCCACGATGAATTATTCAGCAATCCGATAGTGGATCTGCATAATTGCGCTGCAGCATTCATCCGAACAGGCGGTTCAAAATGCCTTTTTTCGGAGTTTCCGATGAGACCGCGGCGGCGGCTGGCCGTCCGTATCGCGAAAGATATGTCTCACAAAGCGGGATCGAACCTTGTGTGTAGGAAACACCCATCGACTGAGCGAGATCGGTTTCCGAATGCGACCCGATCCAGGCAACGAGAAGAAGTCGGCGCAGCATGACGAATGTCGCAATCTCGTTTTCTTCTTCTTCGCTCAGCGTGCCGATACGCCGGTAGCCGCGCACCCATGCCTTCAACAGTTCCGGCACTTCCGGCGCGTGTTCAAAGAAGGAAACGGTCGTCGCGCAATCGTAAAGCAGCCAAGAAAAGCCGCAGTCGTCGAAATCGATGACCTTGACCGTATTGCCATCCATCAGCAGGTTGGCGAGGCGCATGTCACCGTGGACCAAATTGAAGCGGTCCGGTGACTTGCCGAAAGCTTCGAGGCGCTGCTCAATCAAGCGGACGGTTTCGGTGAAGGCTTCCATCGCCTCTGCCGTCATGCCCATGCCGTTCTTCCAATAGCCCCAGTGCGGGCGGCTTCCGAGGCTGGTCTCGAAATCCCAGGAATGCCGCTCGAACCAAGCCGGCCGCTGCCATTTGCGGACATGAGCGTGCATCCGCGCCGCGGTTTCGCCGAGCAGCTCGAATCCGGCGACGTCGGTCCGCGCAGGCTCCTCGCCGCTTTCCCAATCGAAGAGGACGACATTGCGCGGATTGGGGATACCTTCGCCCGCAACCGTCTGGATGTATTCGCCATCGAGCCCACGAATGGCCGTCGGCGTGACGACACCGCCGCTTTCTCGGAGAGCGGAAAGCCACGCGAGTTCGGAGGCGATAGCGGTGCGTGAGTGATAGCCTTCGCGGTGAACGCGAAGCGCCCACTTGCGTCCCGAGCCGTCCTCGACTTTATAGGTCGCATTCTCGGAAACGTTGATCAATTTTACCGCGGCGCCATCGGCAAAGCCAAAGCGCTTTATCGCGCGCTCGGCCAGAGCCTGCAGTCGCTGCAACAGCTCGTCGTGAGTGAGTTCGTCCGTGCCCGTCATCGCGGTTTCAAAATCCCGTGTGCGCTCCCTTGTGAGACGGCCCGCCAGCCGCCTCTTTTCTTGTGATCACACTACGAAGGAGCGGCGACGCGGACTTGACCACGCCACCGCTCCAGTTGACAGGGGCTTTGGCTCGCGCCGCCCCGAAAACACGACGCTTAGAGCTTCACCATAACGTGACGCGGCACGGTGTAATCCTCAAGGGCATACATCGAGAGATCTTTTCCGTAGCCTGACATTTTCAGCCCACCATGGGGCATTTCGCTGACGAGCATGAAATGCGTATTGACCCACGTACAGCCGTACTGCAGCCGGGACGCCACCTTCATGCCTCTGCCGATGTCGGAGGTCCAAACGGATGATGCCAAGCCATAGTCGCTGTCGTTCGCCCAAGCAATCGCCTCTTCGACATCGTCGAACGGTGTCACCGAGACGACCGGTCCGAAGACCTCCTTGCGCACAATCTCGTCTTCCTGCCTCGCACCGGCGATGAGCGTCGGTTCGAAGAAGAAACCCTTGCCCGCGGCGGCCTTTCCGCCTGCCGGGACGCTGATATGGCCCTGTTGCGTTGCACGTTCTACGAAGCCCTGCACGCGGCCCTTCTGAGCGGACGAGATCAAGGGACCGATATCGTTCTCATCGTCATTGGCTTGATTGAACTTCAGGCTTTTGACGGCGCTCGCCAGATCGGCAACGAGATTGTCGTAGACTTTCTTGCCCGCATAGATGCGGCAGGCGGCCGTGCAGTCCTGTCCAGCGTTGTAGTAGCCGAAGATCTTCACGCCTTCGACGACGGAGGCGATGTCAGCATCGTCGAAGACAATGACGGGCGCCTTGCCACCCAATTCCAAATGCGTGCGCTTGATGTTCGAGACGGCGGCTTGAAGCACTTTCTGGCCGGTGCCGATACTACCCGTCAGCGACACCATCGCGACCTTTGGATGGTTGATGAGGGCCGAGCCCGTCGTTGCCCCCTTGCCGACAACGATGTTGACGACGCCTTCTGGGAAGATGTCGGCGATGATCTTGCCGAGCTTCAGAAGCGTCAGCGGTGTCTGCTCGGAGGGTTTCAGGACGATCGTGTTGCCGCCCGCGAGAGCGGGTCCGAGTTTCCAGGCCGCCATCATCAGCGGATAGTTCCACGGGGCGATAGAGCCGACGACGCCTACGGGATCGCGGCGGATCATTGAAGTGTGACCGGCGAGGTATTCGCCCGCAACCGGCCCGTGCATGCTGCGGACGGCGGCGGCGAAGAACCGGAAGCAATCGGAAATCGCCGGCATTTCGTCCTGAAGAACGCGGATGCGCGGCTTGCCGGTGTTCAGCGCTTCGAGCGCGGCGAAAGATTCGGCATCTTTGTCGATGGCATCAGCGAGCTTAAGCAGCAGCGCCGACCGTTCAGCAGGCGTCGTTTGAGACCAAGTTTTGAAGGCAGCAGCCGCAGCGTTGACGGCGGCATCGACCTGCGCGACGGACGCATCCGGCAGATTGGTGATGACCTCTTCCGTCTTCGGATTGATGATCGGCTCCGGCGCGTCCGACCCGGCAACGAAATCGGAGCCGATCAGCATGTTGGTCTCGAGCATTTTAACCTCCCATGGTCGCTCGGGCGCCTCGCTACTTCGAGGTGCCGCCAGTGTGTTCGCCTTCTCGCGTCAGGTAGTAGGCCGCGAGTATCGGCAAAAGCGTTACGATGAATACGAAGACTGCGACGACGTTCGTCACCGGCCGCTGACGTGGTCGGATCAGTTCCGACAGCATCCAGATCGGCAGCGTCGTCTGCTGTCCGGCGGTGAATGTGGTGACAATGACCTCGTCGAACGAGAGCGCGAACGCCAGCATTCCGCCGGCCAAAAGGGCTGTTCCGATTTGCGGCAGGATGACGTAGCGAAAGGTCTGGAAGCCGTCGGCGCCGAGATCCATAGAC
>CAYYDL010000181.1:0-6279 GCA_964470545.1 uncultured Hyphomicrobium sp.
TCATCAGGCCCGTATTGGGCTGCGCCAGACGACAGCTCGACGAAGCCAACGATGCGCTGACCGAAGAGATCGTCAGGAATACCTGCGACGACGACGTCATTCACGATTGCATGGCTCGCGAGGGCTCGCACCACCTCCGCGGGCGAGATTATTTATCCTCCGCGAACAATGATGTCCTTCGTGCGGGAGACGAACCAAAGTTCCCCGTTCGCATCCTGACGCATCATATCGCCGGTGCGGTACCACCCGTCCTGGGTGGCGTCCCTGATCACATCGGATCCCTCCCAATAACCGATGGTGACGTTCGGACCGCGAATTTGAAGCTCGCCGACATCGCCGATCGGCACAGCTGTTCCATCCTGATTGCAGATGCGAACTTCGGCGCCGGCGGAGATGCGGCTGACCGGTGCTGCTTGGGATCCGAATGTGAGCGAGCCGATCGTCTCCGTCGAGACCCATAGGGACAGTAGCGGCGTGCCGAAATGCGTCTTGAATTGTTGCTGGACGCGAGGGGAGCAGATATCGCCTTCAGCAGCGCAAGTCTTCAACGAGGTGACGTCACGCGCCGTTCGTTGCTGCGACTGGAATATTTCTCCGAGCATGACAGGCAATCCTGCGAACCATGTCGCGCGATAACGTTCGATATCATCAACGACAGCATCGGCATCGAAGCGCTCATGGAGAATGATCTGGGCGCCATGCCAGAGCGACCCGACAAAAAGAAAGAAGCCATTGGCATGGACCATCGGCGTCGCGACGATTGTAATATCCTCGTGGCTGATGGCGAGTTCGCTGCACAATTCGGCAGTTGCCGAGATGGTTGCGAGCGTATGGGTCACATATTTGGGGACGCCCGTCGTCCCGGACGTTGCGAGGAGTATTGCGGGTGCATCAAGAGATGGCTTGGGCAACTCCGGGAGATCAGAAGATGCAGCGAGCAATTCGCTCCAAGGATTGACCGGATCACCTTTCCTCGCTGTCCCGACAACGTATCGAGC
Source organism: uncultured Hyphomicrobium sp. (assembly GCA_964470545.1). Classification (GTDB taxonomy): domain Bacteria; phylum Pseudomonadota; class Alphaproteobacteria; order Rhizobiales; family Hyphomicrobiaceae; genus Hyphomicrobium_B. The sequence goes on from CAYYDL010000181.1 coordinate 999, forward strand.
ATGAGCTGCCAGAACGGATTCGGCGATTTCCGCGACGTCATCGTAATAGAGGTCATCCTGACCGATGTAGAGCGCAGGTTCCAGCCGCTTCAGATGCTGTTCGACTTCCGAAGCTTTGAGGCGTGTGTTCAGAGGCGCCGCAATGGCGCCAATTCGAAAGCAGGCGAAATAGGCGACAGCCAGCTCAGGCAGATTCCTCATATGCAGCGCGACGCGATCGCCCTTGCGAAGGCCGACGGATAGAAGTCCGCTTGCCAAGCGATTTATCTCGTCCGTGAATCGCTTGTAGGTCCAGATGTCGTCATTTTGGATGAAGGCTACGTCATCCGGCCGGAAGGAAGTATCGCAATCCAGCACCTTGAGGGGAGTCATGGTCGTCACCTTTCCAGAAGTGTGGGGTTGATGGTGATTTTGGGAGGAGCACTAAGACTGCTCATTGGAGCGATCTCGGGAGGCATCGCCGGCGTTGGTCAATCCTAAGCGTTTGGGCGAAAACGTTAGAATGAGCGGGGATGCGACAAGCTCCGCATCGATCGAATTTGCCGATAGGGTCTGATGCGCGCGCTTGACCACGCGGCGCATCGCGGTGAAGCAGTACTCGACAGTCGTAAATCTCATCTCGAACCTCTTGCTTGGTATTGCCAAGAGATTCAGCGGAGCGCGTTACGCCGCGATTTCAGCTTCGAGGTTAAAGGATTACGGCCGTAACCGGAGAATGGCGCGATATCAGCGAGATACTGCGCAAACACAATGTGTCGCGGACGAATTATACGATCGGATCGGTGCGCGTTTTTAGATGACGAAGCGATTGCTTCAGCGCCGCTGCAATCTCGTCCGGAACCAACGGCCAGCGTACGATCTGCGAAGCGCCGGACGCGATCAGCGCATCCACGTCGACGTTTTGCCGCGATGGCATTGCGATCAGAATCGGTTTGCCCGGCGCGAGGCGACGAACTGCGGAGGCAAGTGAAAGCACGGCGTTCGTCGGAGTAAGATAGCCGATCAAGATAATATCGAACCGTTCGATCTCTTCGCGGCAGGCTGACAGGGCATCCCTCGCGGATGAAAATCCGACGGGCTCGAAGCCTAATGCGGCAAGTACTTCCTCATGTCGCAGTCGCCGTTGGATAGGCTCTTCCAGCAGCAAAACAGTTTCGCCATGTCCGTAGCGGTGCCCTCTGGCCCGGTCCGCGGCTCGCGGCAATTTCTCCGCACCGGCACAGGGGATCCAGGCCTGGAAGCAACTCCCGACGTCGGGTTCACTTTCGACGTTGATTGCGCCGCCATGGTTCCTGACAATTTCATTGACCGTGGCGAGTCCGAGGCCATGTCCGTTCGATCTTGTCGTGAAGAAAGGTTCAAAAAGCTGGGAAATGATCGCCGGGGTCATGCCGCGGCCGCTGTCTTTCACCGATATCACTGCGTAGCGCCCTTCCGGCAGTTCGGCATGCGAGACACAAAGCGTATCGGGAATGTCCTGCACTTCTGTCCTGATCTCAATGCGCCCTTTTTCGTTCATTGCCTGCGCAGCGTTATGGCAGAAATTGAGAATGATTTGCTGCAGTTGTGCAGGTTCGCCGTAAATTGCCGCGCGGGCGTCATTGTGCACGATCAAATCAATCTCGGGCGGAAGCGAGGCGGAAAGAAGTGAATGAGCTTCCGCGACGATCGCATCGAGTTGCAGGATTTCTCGTTGTGCGGGGCGGCGGCGGCCGAATGCGAGAAGTTGCTCGACGAGATTGCGGGCGCGGAAGCCCGCGCGTCGGATTTGCAACAGGCTACGGGCCGCAGGATGCTTTGGCTGAATATGGGTTTCCGCGATCTCGACGTATCCGAGGATGGCGCCGATGATGTTATTGAAGTTATGCGCAACCCCGCTTGCGAATGCGCCAATCGTTTGAATGCGCCGCGCCTGATGCAGTTGCTCTTCAAGATGAGCACTTTCGCGCGCGAGCCGATCTCTGCTGATGGCGCTCAACAGGGCGTCGAATGCCATCCTTAAGACTCCGAGATCGGACGACGGGACATCGATGATTGCTTTTCGACTGTCGAACCCGAGCACGGAATCTATTTCTGCATCTCGTCCGCCGATGATGCATGCCCAGCTTTGAACTCCGTACGTTCGCAAGGCTTGCTTCTGCGAGGAGGGCGCAAGATTTGAGACCCGCGGAACGTGGATGACGTCACCACTGGAGTTCTTATCGAAGCCGCGCGCCAAGTCGACTGCGCGACGGGGCCAATCGCGATCGAATGGACTTTCTTCGTTACACCATGAAAGAGCCAGTTGGGGTTCTCGAATGTCGATCAAATACGCGCGGTCGGCGCCGATGCAATGAGCGAGACGGCTGAGCGCAGCATTCAGTCGGATCGCGGTCTCTCTTGGAGGGCAGTCGATCAGGCTCGTCGATATGTCGGCAATCACATGCTCGACAGAAGCTCTCCAGCGAAGGGACCGCGCACGGGCGCGCAATTGACTTCCGAGATGGACCAGCGTGACGAGAAGAAAGAGCGATAGAAAGAAAGCGAAGATCCGGAATTTCTGCGCTTCATCTCGCGAAATCTGTGAATCCTCGGTGAGGATCGTCCGCAATTTTTCTTGGTCTGCTCTCAGGGGCAGATCGAAAAAAGTACCGAGCAGACGATCCGTTTCGGGGAGCAGTTTGCGCAGAAGCCGACCATGGGCGAGAAGCGCCTTGGCGCTCTCCTGGTCCGTTGTTACGGGCAGCGCTTTCTCCAGATTCTGGAGCGCATGATCCACTTTGACGGCATTCTCTGCCGAAGTATCCAGGGTCAGGCGCAACATTGTCGCGGATATATCATTTATCGCAGAGAGTGAGTCGCCAGTGCGTTGGGCAGATCCGAGGCGAGTGCTGAACATGGCGAAATATGCGAGCGAATTTCGCAGCAATGCGATCTTGCTTTTGAATTGTTCGGCGTAGTCATCCTGAATATCGACCAACGCAGATAGCCGCTCTACGGCGCTAAGCTCGCGCGGGCTTTCCGAGGTGAAATTGCGCAGATCTTCCAGTGCAGCCTGCAGGTCATTGCTCTCTTGTACGAGCGGATCATAGTTGCGGAGAGAGCCGACGCGGCCCTTCAGGACGTCTCTCTGAAGCGCGCGTTCGGCCAATCCGAAGACGTCCAACGATTGAAGCGCGTGGTCGAAACGCCCGGCATCGGAATTCATGCCGCGAACCGATAACCACGTCATGGCTGCCAAGAGAACGACTGCGAGGAAAAGTGGAGTTCTCATGGATGAGCCGCCACTACGGATTTCCCGCGGTAGGTCCCTGTGAGCGTATGCAGAAATGCGACGAGGAGTTTTACCTGCTCATCTGAAAGATTGCGGTTGAGCTGAGCGGACGCCATCTTCCTGACGGCATCATCGAGTGTTGCAGCGCTTCCGTCGTGAAAGTAGGGCGCTGTGGTCGCAACGTTCCGCAAACTGGGGACACGCAGGATTTCGGGCGTCGGGGATGCAAGCGGATGGAAAATCCCGTGCCGTTGAAAAAGGTTGCCCCCGATATTTTCTCCTTGATGGCATGACACACAGCCGAGGGACTTGAAGAGCGCATAGCCGCTAAGCTCCTCTTGTGAAAGCGCCGACGCGTCGCCGGTCAGCCAGCGGTCGAAGCGGCTATCGGGCGTAAGAAGGGAGCGTTCAAACATAGAGATTGCGTCGACAATTGCCGCTTGATCCGGCTGGCGTCCGTAAGCCTCTACGAACAAGTGATGCATCTGCGGGTCGTTATTCAGTTTGTCGAGGATCGTACCGGTGTCTTGATCCGTCCGGCTCATGGCTTCCAAAAGCGCTTCGGTATGACTTTCAAGCGTTCGGAAATTCCCCTCCCAATTCAGACGAAAATTGAGAGCGGCGTTGAATACGGTGGGCGTGTTGAACTCCATTTTCGATCTGCCGGGGCTGGGATCAAGCGTGTGAAAGTCAGCGCCGTTCGTACTCAGGTCGTGACAGGAGGAGCACGAGACTGTTCCGCTCTGGGATAGACGCGGATCCTTGAAAAGAAGCTCTCCCAACGCAATTTTTTGCGGATCGAGACCGTTGATCAACTGAATAGGAGTGATCGGCTCCTCATCGCTGCGCGGAAAGGAGAGATTGACCGTCGATTGCGCCACAACCGGCGCGGCCATCATGAGAATCGCCGCGAGCCAGCCGCGCCAGGAGTAGCGGCGTAGCCGCATCAAAGGGCGAACGGATTTTCGATTGCGATCATCATCGCGACATCTAACGCGTAGGAACAAGCAAACATCCCGTGCTGTTTTCTCCGATCAATCCGTCGCCGAATTTCCTTAGGATTCTGTTTGCTTAGCACGTCCGTTGAACCGCTACGGCAAACACGTAACCGACACCTCGTTCAGTCTGAATAAACTTCGGAGATGCCGGGTCCGGTTCCAGCTTCCGTCTGAGGCGTAAGACCTGTACATCGATGCTGCGATCGAAGATGTCTTCGTGTATGCGCGTGGCCTGCAGAAGGTATTCGCGCGTGAGGGGGCGTTGAGGTGCTTCGAGGAAGGCAACGAGCAACGCATACTCGCTTTTTGTGAGCGGGACCCCATTTCCCTCAGGATTTGTCAGTCGCAGGTTGCGCCGATCCAGACGCCAGCCGCCGAATGCATAGCGTTGATGCTCGGTGTCCCGGTTCGCGTCGAAACTATCTCGCTCCGCGTCCTGACGCCGACGGACTGCCCGGATCCGCGCCAGGAGTTCGCGCAATCCGAAAGGTTTCGTGATATAATCGTCTGCTCCGAGTTCCAAACCGATGACGCGATCTATTTCGTCGCGACGGTGCCCGCTCGTGATGATCACTGGAATATCCGTGCGCGAACGGATTTCTCTGAGTACATCGAAGCCGTCTTCTCGACCCAGGCGAAGGTCCAGAATGACCAGATCGATCACTTCCTTTTCAAGAAATTCTGATAGTTCCTGCCACCCCGATCCCATGGAAGCTGCGAGGCCGTGTTCCGAGAGATAGCTGGCAATCATCTCGCGCATCGCAGGATCATCGTCGATGATCGCGAGGTGAAGCTGTCTTTGGCCATGTTCCCCGGGATCAGGAGCCCTCGTCGCGTCGCGAACACCTGAATCGGTCGGAATGTTAAATCGCTTCAATTCGGATACCTCCGCCTGCACTACGGAGGTCATCACGCGCGAAGAAATTGCGATCCAGCGTATCCCGCATCGAATCCGTCCGCTTAAGAATTTGAAGTCATGTCGCGGACGTCCTGCGCGTCGTGGCAGAAAGCCCTCGCAAGCGCGGAAGTT
>CAYYDL010000182.1:0-5225 GCA_964470545.1 uncultured Hyphomicrobium sp.
AGAGCGATGCCAGGGTCGCGGCGCCAACGGTTAAGAGAAAAGCCCAAGAGCGCGCTTTCGAACTCAGGATGGGTCGCGCGACCCTCACATAGAGGTGGCCGAGGCGTCCGCCGCCCGCGGTGTCGTGCGCGTGAGACGTCGCATCGTCGCGCTTTCCCAACTTCATCATCAGCCACGGCGTGACCGTGACGGCGACAAAGAACGAGAACACCATCGCGGCCGAGGCATTCGCAGGGATGGGGCTCATATAGGGTCCCATCATGCCCGAGACGAACAACATCGGCAGCAGAGCGGCGACGACCGTGAGCGTCGCGACGATCGTGGGATTGCCGACTTCCGCCACCGCCTCGATGGCGGCCTGCATGCGGGGCCGACCGTCTTTCATCGCCCAATGGCGCGCGATGTTCTCGATGACGACGATGGCGTCGTCGACGAGAATGCCGATCGAGAAGATCAGGGCGAAAAGGCTGACGCGGTTGAGCGTGTAGCCCATGACGCGGGCGGCGAACAGCGTCAGCAGGATCGTCGTCGGAATGACGACAGCGACGACGAGAGCCTCTCTCCAGCCAATGGAAAAGCCGACGAGCAAAACGATCGAGATCGTTGCGAGGCCGAGGTGAAACAGAAGCTCGTTCGCTTTCTCGTTGGCGGTTTCGCCGTAGTTTCGCGTGATCGTCATCTCGACATCGGCCGGGAAGATCTGCCCCCGGACCTGATCCAGGCGTTTCACGATATTTTCGGCGATAACGACGGCGTTCGTGCCGGGGCGCTTGGCTATCGCGAGCGAGACCGCCGGGACACGTTCAAGGCTGCCCTTCGTCTTGCGGATATCCGTGACCCGCGCTTCGTTGCTGTCGGAAGCGAGTATCACCTTTGCGATGTCGCGGACGTAGACGGGGCGTCCGTCGCGGGAGGTGATCAGAAGGTTTCCGATCTCGGAAGCCGTTTGTAGCGTCTGACCCGCAATAAGCGTGCGCTGTTGCGTCTCCTCGCGGACCGTGCCGAGTTGGAATGATCGGTTGGCTCCGGAAACCTTGGACGCAAGCTGTTGCAGGGTGATTCCGTAAAGGGAGAGCTTTTCCGGGTCGGGTTCAACGCGGATTTCGTCCGGTTGATCGCCAACGATGTAGGTGAGGCCGACGTCCGGCAGCTTGGAGACCTCGACCTGCACTTCGCGGGCGAGGCGCGTCAGATCGGCGGACGTCCAGCGGGATGCGGCCGCTTCCGTCGGCGCGAGCGTAACGACGACGATCGCAACATCGTCAATACGGCGTAACACGATCAGAGGTTCCGGAATGCCGACTGGAATGCGGTCCATGTTGGCCCGGATTTTTTCGTGCACTCTCAAGGCCGCATCATCGGGATTTGTGCCGACAAGGAACCGCGCGGTGACGATTACGCCGTCGTCCTGCGTCTGCGAGTAGACGTGCTCGACACCGTCGATGCTTTTTACGATCGTCTCGAGCGGTTCGGTGACGAGTTTTTCAGCGTCTTCGGCCTTCAGGCCGTTGGCATCGACGTGAATGTCGACCATCGGTACCGAAATTTGCGGCTCTTCCTCGCGCGGAAGCGTGACGAGAGCGACTAAGCCGAATGCAAATGCGGCGAGCAGAAAAAGCGGCGTCAACGGCGAGTTGATGAACGCGCGCGTCAGGTTGCCGGCGATTCCGTATTTCATTGCAGGGACCCCGGCACTGCAATTCGATCTCCGTCCTTAAGGCCGGTGAGGACTTCAATGCGCGGTCCATCTGAGGATTGGAAAGGAGCGCCGACGATGACGGCCACATCGAGCGCCCCGGTGGTGGTCAGAAGGCGGACATAATCGATGCCATGACGGGTGACGACGGCTTCGGGGGGAACCGAAATTACGGGCCGCTTGGCAACGGGAATCCACACTGCGGTGCGCTCGTTGACGAAATAGTTTCCGATGCCAGAGACATCGACATCGGCGATCACCCGACCGTCGGATATTTCCGGGTAGACTTTGACGACTCGCCCAGATCGTGCGGCGGCGATTGCGCCAGCGTCGGCCAGTGCGAGCCCGCGCTCGCCGATCAGAACCGTACCGCCCTCCTTGATGTCTGTGGCGTGTCGCTCGGGGAGCGAAAGGCGGAGGTAGTAGGCGCCGCTTGCAATGCTCGCCAGGGAGTCGCCCGCGAGCACGACGGAGCCGAGAGTCACAGGAACTTTCAACACGCGGCCATTGGCTGGCGCCAGGACTTCGCCTTCGCGCGCGCTCTGTTCGATCACCGTCTTGTCGGCCTCGGCTGCTGCAACTTGATTGGTCGCGACGTCAAACTGCGTCTGAGCCTGATCGAGCCGACTTTGACTCGCGACGCCGCGGGACACGAGCTGCCTGGCGCGATCCAACTCGATACGCGCGTTGTCGAGCTGGGATTTCAAACCTTTGATCTTGGCGTCGGCCGCATCCAGCTCGAGCGCCAGCTTGTCATCGACGACGCGCGCGATGACCTCGCCCTCCTTGACTTCCGTTCCCTCGGTTACGCGGATCTCGCGCACACTGCCGCCGATGCGAGCCCGCGCCGGGAGGATGTTGTAACTTTCCACTTGGCCGAACACAGCCTTCATGTCGGGGACCATGGCTGTCTTGACGACAAATTCCGTTGCGTTCGCACAGGAAATGCCTGCGCCGAGCGCCGTCAACAGAACGATGGCGCCTATTCGGAATCTGCGTCGGGACATTGGTTTACCGGGATCCTTGCGAGGCTGAGGGCTATGGAGGCGATTAAAATGCCGTCCCGCTCGGACAGCCAAGTTTCCGAAAGATGATGGCTGCCGGACAGAATCCGGTGACCGAGGCTTGCATGAGATTGAGTCCCACGAAAGCCGTAAGCAAATACCAGTAATCGGAGACATAGAAGCCGAGAGCCAGGGACACGAGAACCATGAATCCGGCAAACATCATCACCGCTCGATCTATCGTCATCTTTCGCCTCTCCTAATTTGTCGCTTCCGTGCGAATTTCCTTAAGCTTCTTGATGCCCAGAATATCAAGGGCGAGATTCTCGTAGAATGTCTCGCTCTTGCCCTCGCGGACTTTATGCAGAAAATATTTTTCAAAACCGATCTTCGCCGCATGCACCCACTGGCCTCGGGATGACCAGTTGACGTTTCGCGGCGGAATTTGCGGCTGCGCGACAAAGGCAATGCCTTCGTCGCCGAAATCCGCGAGACAGATGGCATTCCAAGTTGCGACGGCTCGCGGCTCCTGTCCCTTGAGAATCGCAACGATATTGTCGGCCGTCGCTGTGACCATAGATTCGATCATGAATCCTGTTTTTGGCACGCCGACCGGAACCGGCGTCGCTGCAATTGGAGGAATTGCAACGCATACGCCAATAGCGAATATATTGCGGTACTTCGGATTACGTTGATGCTCGTCAATCAGGACGAAACCGCGCGCGTTCACCAGCCCTTGGACGTCTGCCATCGCGGGCACGCCGCGAAAAGCGGGCAGCATCATCGAGAACGCAAACGGCAACTCGTGTTGGGTCGCGACCGAACCATCATCGTTAACGGTCTCGGCGAACATTTTGCCCGGCTCGACCTTCGTAACGCGGGCGCTTGTGATCCACTTGATGTGGCGATCGCGCAGCGCGCTCTCCAGAAGCCCTTTCGTATCGCCGACGCCGTCAAGTCCAAGGTGGCCGACATAAGGTTCCGGGGTCACGAACGTCATTGGCACCCGGTCGCGCACGCGGGCGCGCCGCAACGCCGTGTCGAGGATGAACGCGAACTCGTAGGCAGGCCCGAAGCAGGATGCGCCGGGCGCGGCGCCGATAATGATGGGACCGGGAGCCTCCAATAGCGCCTTGAATGCCGACTGCGCCTGCAAGGCATGGTCGGTTTCGCAGACCGAATGGGTATACCCTTGAGGGCCGAGGCCCGAAACCTCGTCGAATGCAAGGGCGGGTCCGGTCGCTATGATCAGGTAGTCATAGTCTATCGTTTCGCCGCCATTCAGCTCGATCCGATTATGATCAGGATCGATGCTTTTGGCCCCTTCGCTTCGAAACTCGATCTTTCGCTTCTTAAAGGTGGCCGCAAGATCGACCGTGATTTCTTCCGGCTTGCGCCAGCCGACAGCAATCCAAGGGTTCGAAGGAACGAACGTATATTTCGATCCGAGGTTGACGACTGTCACCTGATGGCCGGCGGGCAATTTGCGCTTCAATTCATAGGCCATGATCGTGCCACCAAGGCCAGCACCGAGAACGACGATCCGTGACATGACCATTCCTCCCTGTTTTTCTTATCCGACCTGCGCCGGCTATTGCTTGGAAACATCGCCTTTGATGCAGGACTGACGTGTGGCTCGGCTGAAGTCCCGGTGGCACGTTCCATCCTTGCTGGGGGCAACAAGATCGATGACGAAGATCAAGCCTCGTCTTGTCTTTGGTAGGGGTTTCGCCGAGAAAGTATGTGATCTAGTCACAAAATTTCGAGCATGCCGGCACAAGCGGCATTCCGGAGTTCAGGGAGAGAATGAATGGGAATTCGTTTATTCATGCTTGCAGCGGCTGCGCTTGCGTGGCTCTCGTCGGGAGCAGTCGCAGGAGAGGTCGTCTACAAGTGTGACGACAAGACAGAACTCACCGCAACTTTCCGCGCGGATCCCAATGCGGTCGATCTGGTGTTTAAGGGCTCGAACGCACGGCAGAACCTTCCTCAGGTGTTATCCGCAGACGGCGGGCGATACGCGGCGGGCGACACAGAGTTCTGGATCAAAGGTCGTCAGGCGACGCTTTCACGCGGGCAAAACAAGACGGTCTGTGAGACGAAGCGTTAGGTGCTTTCCGGAACGCGGCGGCCTCTACTGCGGCGGAATTTCTTGTCTCAGCTTTGATATGCGAATGCGCGTCGAGGCGCCGACGCCGGTAGTGGTGGTGCACTCGAAATGGGTGCGGTTGACGTTATAGACAGCCGTGTTTCCTTCGGCTGTCATCGCGCGTTGGGCGCAGAGGACGGCGCCGCCTCGGATTGCCGGTTCGCGTTGAGCCGCGACGACAGCACCCGCCGCCGCGACGAGATCGTAGAAACGCGAAGGAGGCCATGTCGCGTCCCACCTCGCGGTGAGTTCCGCCGTCTCGTGTACGTCATTGTTGGTGCAGGTCACGGAAAGTTCCGCTGCGTCCGGATGCTTGAGATTGACGGTCACGGTCTGGTCGCCGGCAATGCGATCCGAGACCTGCATTTGTGGAACC
>CAYYDL010000183.1:0-3502 GCA_964470545.1 uncultured Hyphomicrobium sp.
ATACCGGCATTGCAGATCGATGAAATGAAAGCGGCCCTCGCCGCTGCCGGAAAGACAGCGGAGTTCAAGATCTATCCTGGGGCTCCGCACGGATTTCACGCGGACTATAGGCCGAGCTACCATGCAGATGCGGCCAAAGACGCGTGGGAGCAAATGAAGGCTTGGTTCCGTCGGTGGTCAGTGTTGCGGTAACCGCCGCTCATTTTGTGTTCTGAAATCATCGCATCGAGCGCTCCCGCGATTTCGCACCGTCGCGATCGCTTCTCCCTTTGGGCGAGGCGAAGTCTTTGAGCGAATCAGTGCAGAATGCCGCAGAGCGACCGCCTGAGCGTGTGTTGCTGTGGCGTGCTGCAGCACGTTGATATCGGTCAATGTTCGTGCCGTGGACAGGCACCAATCATCCGGTGGATTTTACCGGGAGAGGCCAAAGGAATGGCGTCGCTTGCCATAGCGGCTGTCGAGACATCGCGCTCAGCGGAGGCGCATGCACGTGTGAATTCCGCAGCCAATGGCATAAGCGCGGCTCTGCAAATTGCTGCACCCCTCCTATGGCTGCCACAGGCGGCACTCATCGCTTACGCCATCGGAAACGTCGCGATTGGCGCTGCGTCGTTTTCAATTGTATGGCCTGCAATTGGCGTGCTTGCCATCGGCATCCTAAAAACGATCCTCGACAGCATCGGTTTCCGATCGGCCTTTCGCACGGCACGCCAAGCCGTCACCGATCTAAGAGCGCAGGCAGTTGCGGCACTTGCGGCGCGATCTCCGCTGGATGCCGAACGGGTCCAATCCGGAAGGGCTGCGAGCGTAATCGGCGAACAAGCCGAGATGGTCGTTCCTTATATCGCGCGTTTTCAGATCGCGAAGTTGCGGGCCGTCATTGTTCCGTTGGCGATCCTGCTCGCTGTTTCCTGGCTTTCGTGGGCAGCGGCGCTCGTACTTTTCATCGCGGCGCCGCTCATTCCGATATTCATGGCTCTGATCGGCTGGCGGGCGAAGGCGGCCAGCGAAGCTCAGCTTGCTGAGACCGGCAACATGAATGCCTTTCTTCTCGACAGGCTACGCGGTATTGCGACGATCCGAGCTCTCGGCGCCGTTGATGAAACGGCGCACCGGCTGCGTGCCAATGCGGAAAGCCTACGCGTGCGGACGATGGCCGTTCTGAGGATCGCGTTCCTGTCGTCAGCAGTTCTTGAGCTCTTTTCCGCACTCGGAGTCGCGATGGTTGCAGTCTACGTTGGATTTCATCTGCTCGGACAGCTCAACTTCGGCTCCTGGAACGGGTCACTTAGCTTAAGCGAAGGCCTCTTTATTCTGCTGCTCTCGCCTGCCTTTTTTGAGCCACTGCGCGAACTTTCCGCAGTCTGGCATGACCGCGCCGCTGGCCAGGCCGCGATTGAGGAACTCACTTCTCTAGCGGCGCCCGGGCGTCCTCTGCTCGGCGACGCAGCCGATAGCGCCCGCAGTTCAATCTGTTTCTCTCGTGCGCCGACAGTCGTCGTCGAAAAACTCTGCTTTCGCTATGCGGAGAGCGAGTCCCTTGTTCTGGACCGGTTTGACCTCGCGATCTCGGCTGGGGAACATGTCGCTCTGCTCGGGCCGAGTGGTTCGGGAAAGTCGACACTTCTCTCGCTCCTCATCGGCCTTGCTGCCCCGGTTTCGGGTTCCATATCGATCGGGGGACACAATGTTTCGGCCGAAACCGCGGACGATCTTCGAAACGGCATAGCCTGGATCGGGCAGCGTCCCCACATTTTCGCTGGAACGCTCGCGAGCAATGTGGCGCTCGGGCGGGACGTTGGTCGCGATGACATCGCACAGGCGTTGCGATTTGCGAAGCTCGGCGAGATTGCGCGGACACGAGGTCCCGATGCCATTGGGGAGAACGGCATTGGTCTTTCCGGAGGCGAGATTCTGCGCCTCGCCATCGCGCGTGTCGCCGCTAAGCCGAATGCTCGCTTGATACTTGCTGACGAACCCACTGCTCATCTCGACGCCGAGACCGCGCGCGGTATCGTCGACAATCTGCTCATCCTCGCACGCGATAAAACTCTTATCGTGGCGACGCACGACCTGACGCTCGCACGGCGCATGGACCGTATCGTGCAATTGGAAGATTGGCGCCTGGAGAAGGCGGCATGATGCGCATCCTCAAAGATTTGAGCCCGATCCTCCACCTCTTCTGGCACGGCTTGGGCCGGAAGCTCATGTTCGGCATGACGCTTAGCGCTGCGACCGTGCTCAGCGGACTTGCTTTGCTTGGCCTCTCAGGGTGGTTCATTACCGCAACCGCGATCGCAGGACTGAGTTCTGCGACGGCACTGGCGTTCGATGTGTTTTCGCCATCCGCAGGCATTCGTTTCTTTGCGCTCGCTCGAACGGCAGGCCGCTATGGCGAGCGCCTGGTTACGCACGACGCGACGCTGCGGATCCTCTCGGAACTCCGAGAGCGACTGTTTCGTGGCTCGGCAGCTATGCGCGAAGCTGAAAAGTTGCGCATGCGTCCGGCCACTCTCTTATTCCGGCTTACGCAGGACATCGACGCGCTCGACTCTCTTTATCTCCGCGTGCTGGTGCCCATTGGCGCTGCCTTCGCTGCGGCATTCGGGATGGGCGTCACGTTTGCGCTCATTCAGCCCATGACGGGACTCGTCTTTGGCTTTTTTCTCGTGCTCGTCGGACTTGGCATTCCCCTGGCTGTGGCACGCGTTGCTCTGCGACCGGCGGTCCGTCGCGCACATACCCTTGAAATTCTTAGGTCGCGCGTCATCGATCTCATATCCGGTCAGACCGAGCTTGCCGTCGCGGGTCAGCTTGGCGCGCAACAGCGCGCAATCGCGAAGGCCGACCGGATGCTCTCCGACGGCGACAGTCGATTGAACCTTGTCGAAACGACGGCGAATGTTGCGTTCGGAATCGCCAGCGCCGTGCTGATCTCGTCAACGCTGCTCGTGGCGACCGTTCTTGCACGCAACGGTGAGATCGGCGCGCCTATTGCGACGCTTGCCGTTCTGATCGCGCTTGCGGCTCTCGAGCCCTTTGCTGCTCTCCGCCGTGGCGCTATCGAGCTTGGACGCACATGTATCGCAGCGCGGCGCGTCAGGCCCCGCCTATCGCCTTTGCATGAGCGGCATGTCGTTCCCCCGCACAAGAACTTGGCCGTTTGTCTCGACGACATAACAGTTCGGCGCGAGGCGGCCTCACGGCCGGTAATTCAAAGCCTTTCGCTATCCGTTCGTTGCGGCGAACGCGTTGCTCTGATCGGCCCGAGTGGAGCGGGAAAATCCACACTGATGTCTGTGATCGCGGGCGAAATCTCACCGCAGGTTGAAAGATCCGCAGCTATCGCCGGAACGCTTCTAACACAGCGTACCGAGCTTTTTGCTGACACGCTGCGTGACAATCTTCGGCTCGCGGATCCTCGTGCGGACGACGACAGGCTGCTGCAAGCGATCGCATCCGCTGGATTGACTGCCTGCGTGAATGCTCTGCCGAAGGGTCT
>CAYYDL010000184.1:0-5445 GCA_964470545.1 uncultured Hyphomicrobium sp.
GATCCTGCAGCGTCTGCATGCTCGCGGTTGCAGCCTGGACGAGCGTATCTTGCGACGTTCCCGCTGTCTGGCCCGTGATGAGCGCCGACAGAAAAGTCGAGGTGCTCGAGGAAATTGTTGACAGCGCGTCCTGCGATGCGGTGAGCCGATTGAGAACGAGGTTATTCGAATTCTGGATGGCCTGGATCTGATCCATGTCCTGGCGCATCGAGACACTAACACCCGTCGTCGCGCCAAGCGTCACGCCGACGTCCGCGTGCCTTCCGGTCGACAGCTCCTTTTGAGCGTCGACGAGTTGAGACTGCAGTCGCGCCATCGAGCGGCGCGTCTCGTCGGTGATGGAGGCTGAGGAAATGAAAGAAGAAGAAATCATGAGTATCAGCCTGACGCCTGGAGAAGCGTCGACAGCATGCTGTCAACGGTGTTGATAAGACGAGACGACGCCTGAAACGTTCTCTCCAGCGAGAGAAGATTGGTCATTTCCTCATCGAGATTGACGCCCGTTGCCTGCGAGAGCGAGGATGTGGCACGATCCGCCGTTGCTTGACGGGACTCTGCCTCATTGCTTGCCGACTGCCTCAAAGCCTCTAGCCAGGATACCGAGGACTTGGCGTAATCGGCGACGGACCCGGATTGTTGGATCTGCGACGACGGATCAAACGTGCGCGACGTATCAAGGCCCGTTATAAGCTGCTGAATGCGGTCGGTGTACGATGAGCCGCTTGTTGTATTGTAAGTATAGGCGGGATTTCCCGGATCGGAGATGCCACCATCTCTTACTAGCGAGGCGTCGCCACCTTGAGAAGGATCGACATTCGGATTGACTTTGATGGAGCCCGCGAGACCCGGCACAACGGTCCCAGACGTCGGAATGGTGGGGCCGCCGCCATAAGTAAAAAGGCCAGCCGCATCAGGCAGCGTCGGCGTCGCGGATTGATCGCTTTCGGCGAAAGTCTCGATCAGGCCGCGGGCGACCTCGTCGAGCTGGCTTTGGTAGGTCGGCGCGATGCTATCGCGAATTTCCACGAGCCCCGCGAGCTTTCCGGAGCTGATCGACATGACGTGCGAGGTGCCGGCAATCGGAACGCCGTCCGCGTAAACAGGATTTCCGACGGCGCTCGGGGAAAGATTGGAGGATTGCTGGAAAGTGACCTTGCGGGCAGTCTTATCGAAGAGCGTGACACCGCTGTCGGTGTAGATCGCCATGTCCCCGTTTTCGCGGGAAACGGCCCGGATGCCGACTTCCGTCGACAATTGCTTCAGAACGGCATCGCGGGCGTCGAGCGCATCGGTTACGTCAGTGCCGCTACTCGTTCCGGTGACGACCTGCTGGTTCAGTGTTTGAAATTGCGCGAGGAGATTGTTGATGTCATTAACGGAAGCCGCGATATCGGAATCCGCCTGGTTGCGCACATCAGTTACGGCCTGTGTTGCCCCATTCAGCGAATTCACGAGTTCCTGAGCAGCAGTCACGACCGTCGCGCCGACAGCATCGTTCTGCGGCGATGCCGAATAATCCTGTAGCGATGACGTCAGTTTCGCAATCAGCGATGCGGGGGACGTCTCCGAGTCGGTATCGCCGACCGTATTCTGCAGCTGGTCGAGCGCCGAATTGATGACCGACTGCGTCTGACTGCTCGAATTGGCAGTGAGGTACGTATCGAGGAGGAGCTTGTTCGCGGTACGGCTGATGCCGGCAACGCTGACGCCGCCACCCGGCCCGCTGACGACGTTTGCGACCTTGCGGGTCGCGTCCGCATTGTTCACGCGCGCGATGTTCTGTGAGACAATCGAAATCTGCTCGGAAATCGTCGAGAGACTTGAACTCGCGTTGGCTGTACTCTGCGTAAGCGTCATCAGGCGGGCCTTTTATCCTTTAAGGCCTCGTCAGCGGACGAGGTTGACGAGCACGTCCAAAAGTTCGGTGCCCGTCTGGAACACTTTCGAATTGGCCGTGTAGTTGCGTTGGGCCTGAACCATTGTTGTCAGCTCCGAAGCAAGGTCCACGGTGCTGCTTTCAAGTGCGCCCGAGATAACTGCACCGAGGCCGCCGCTATTCGCGGTGCCTAACTGCAGATCGCCGGATTCCTTGTTGGTGGCGTAAACGTTGCCGGAAATTGCTGTCAGATTGTCTGGGCTCGCGACCTTGGCGAGCGGAATTTTGAAAGCGTCGACGCGGGACCCGTCTTTATAAACGGCTGTGACAGTACCGTCCTTGCTGATCTCGAGCCGATCTACGGCCGTCGGAGGGCTGCCATTCGCGCTCCCTTCCTGTGGCGTGTAGTCGGATGCAAGCTGCGTCATCTTGCTGATGTCCAGCGACACCGTTGCGCCGTTCGGGATGGCGACACTGAGCGACTGCGGGCTTGTCGACGTCAGGTTTCCGTTCGTGGGATCAAATGTCAGCGTCGCGGTCGTCAATTGTGAACCAGCGGCATAGGGAAAACCGCCGGAGGCCGACGCGCCATCGGCGTTGTAAACGGTGACTTCCCAGGTGTTGTCCGCCGTCTTCGCGGAATAGACGTCGAGGGTCACCTGATGGCCGAGGTTGTCATAGGCGACGATGGATGTTTTACCAGCGTATTCGGCGCTGGCGCCGTTCGCCGAGGGCAGATCAGCGGCTGCCGTAACATCGGCATCAGCTGGCAGGATCGCGTTGAAAACGCCACTCGTCGACGCGGTTGCCTTCATACCCAACGATGCGCTGCTCACAACTTGGAGACCGGCGGCGCTGTTCATGACTGAGCTCGAGCTGCCATCGAGGAGATTGTAGCCTAGCAGCTTGAAACCCGCCGCGTTGACGAGATCACCGTTTGCGTCGGGCACGAAGTTCCCAGCGCGCGTGAGGTAGGGCGTACCGTCGGCGCTTTCCACCATAAAAAAGCCGTTGCCACTGACCGCGAGGTCCGTCGCCGACTTCGTGTAGGTGAAGTCGCCCTGCTGGGAGACCGAGCGACGCGGAATGGTCGATACGGAGCCGGGCACATATTCCGCGACGCTGCCTTCCGCGATGAGCGTCGCGAACTCGGTCGATGCTGCCTTGTAACCTGTCGTATTGATGTTGGCGATATTATCGGCGACCGTCCCCATCCGGTCAGACTGGACAGACATGCCCGAGACGCTGGTAGTCATTACTCCGTAGAGACCCATCGACATTCTCCTCGTCGCGAATGATGCTTGGAGGAATTGAAACATCCGGGGCTTGCGTGAGACTGGTTGCTGCCTCTGAATTGAGCTGCGATGCGTCCTCGCTGGAGAAGTCTTTCAGGCGGTATCCAAGGAACCGCTGGGAATCGATTGGATCATGTCCGAGCCGCTGCTTCAGCCGTTTACGCAGCCTGCTGATATGGCTTTCGATGACGTTCTCGTGAATCTCATCGTTGAAGATACCATACACCCGGTTGAAGATCTGAGTTTTGGTGATGCGCGTGTTGCGGCTCAGAACCAGGCATTCGAGGATCCTGCGTTCCCGGCGCGGCAAGGGAAGAACCTCGCCGCGGACGATCGGATCGCGGCCATCGAAGAATATTCGGATGCCGCCGATGTCGATACATTCGTCGGTCATCTGCATTCGACGGCGAATTGCGCCGCTGCGCGCCAGTATTTCCCGCACGTGGAATGGCTTCGCCAAAACGTCGTCGAAGCCGAGGGAGAATAATTCAAGCGTCTCGCTTAAGGCTCTTGTTTCGATCAACCCAATAAGCGGAGCACGGCAGCGCGACCGAATCCGTGCCGAGATTTGCCGTCTGTTCGATACTGCGCCGAGCAGAAACCCCTCGATGACCGAGACATCGGAGTCGTTGATCAGCTCGAACCACTCGGAAAACTCCGACGGATCCACCGCTGTTGCAGCCACACCTTCGCGTTCAAAGCACGCGACGTATCCCCCTCCGACCGTTGCACGGTCGTCAAGCACCACGAACATGATTTCCCCCAAGCCCCGCAAATCATTGGCACTTAAGGAAATACAGTGATTCACACATCTTATTAACAATTATTTGAGAATTGCCTGGGTCGAAAATGCCACTGCAAATCAATCCGAAGACACACCTCGTTGTTGGTACATCGCTGTCGTATTTGTAAGGGCGGCGCTCCGACAACGTTGCTTCCACCGAGTTCTTTCCTCGATCGTAATAATCCGCACGGAATTTTCCGCATTCGTTTCCGAGTTCTTACTATTCAGCGCTAATTCGGCGAGATTTCCTACCGCGCGCATAAATCAATTGGTGCTTTAATTGGAGATTGCTCGCGAAGAGCGGAAAGAAAATTGATCAATTCTACGCGGCGATCGAGCACTCGTTCGAGCCGCAATAAGCGCGAAATCCATGCCGGTGCGTCCATGAAGGGAATCAAATTTCGGAGGTTCACGCGCGGCTTTCGACAGCGAGTCGTTATCCCGGAAGAGATGAATTCGAACGATGAGAGACGCAACGCTCTTCGGCATATGGCGCGTCAGCACATCGCCATTCAATTCCGTGGTCTGCACCTCATTTGCGATCTCGTAGATCTATCGGAATCGGGCGCGAAGATAAGCGTACTCGATGGCATCGTTCCGAATGTCGACGAGGGCGCGACTCTTACACTCTTCGACGGGACCATGATCGAGGGTCGTGTATCCTGGCTGCGAGATCGACATATCGGCATCGAATTTTTACAGCCCGTGCCCGACGTCGATGAGCGGCTCGATTTTGAAAATCTCGGTCGCGATTATTTCGGCAAGGCCGTTACGCTGCAAAAATCGACGCGGCGATCCTGAGCGACGAAACGGGCAAGAGTGGTCAGCGCTCTGCAAGCTGAAGATCATAACGTCGTACTGCTCGATCTTCTCTCACGCTTGTCAACATCCGATGCAACCGCGGATACCCCTTCCATCCAGTTTTGAAACGCTCATCGACGAATTGTTCGATCGAGAAAATGGGCATGTCGATGCGCCGAAGCCCAATCGCTTCACGATTGACAGCTTAGAGGCAGCATGGGCGCTGGCTGCCAACAGCCGAGGGCGATCGGTGGAAGGGCAGCCCCGCCCCAAAAATCCGTACAGTTCGGATGATGATGTCAACCTCGGCGCGGAGCCCCTGCTCGATCCTAACAAAATCTTACTGGAGCTCGGCCTCAATTCTAACTTTTCAGAAACCGATATTGCGACTCTCAGGCGGGAATTCGCGCTCCGAAACCATCCAGATCGCGTTCGAGACGACCTTCGGGATCTCGCCACACAGCGCATGATGATCGCCAATGACCTCATGGATCGCTACGTTGCGCGGTTGAAAAAGAGTGAACGCTGAGCCTCGCGAACTTATCTAAAATGCGAGATTGTTCTTTCGCGATGTTCCCACGAATGTCGGGTAATGTCTCATCGTAGCCGGCCCTCGACCGGCAGAGAATGCGATGAGGTTAAAGATGGACGACGTGAGCGCCGACCTTAAGATGTTGCAGTTGCGTATG
>CAYYDL010000185.1:0-2113 GCA_964470545.1 uncultured Hyphomicrobium sp.
GCGGTGACGTACTGGACGTTATAGCCCATGTCCGTCAGAATTTTGCCGGCGATGTGAGTGGTGGTAACCTGCCCGGTCCATTCATTGATCGTCAGCTTGATCGGATCGGAAGATTCCGGTTTCCAACTCTCGTCAGCATGAGCGGACAAGCTACAGGCGAAAAAGAAAGACGCAGCGATACCAAGAGACTTGCTGAACATGCCCGCTCCTTAAGCGTTTGAGTTGAGAACGATCGATTGCAGGTATTTCGATAGCCTTCGCGGCGTTTGCCTGGCTTTGTCTCCTCTCACTACGTTGAACTCGGCGCGCGGAGCGCATGAACGGCTTGTTCCGCGGCTCGCGAATTTCGCTGACTCGCAAAATGGGGCATTATCTCATCGGCGAACCGTTCCATCATCGCAAGCATCTCGGATTGCGGGAATCCAAAGCCAGCGCTTATGATGACCTCGTCTATGCCCGCATTCGCGTAGGTCCCCAACTTGTCGATCATTTCGGAGCGTGTGCAGATGAGGAGATTTTGCATCATCTCCTCGAAGCTCTGCTTACGCGGCAATGCCGCCATCATCCCGCTCTCGATGAGGCCCGGTCCAGTGTAAGCGTTATCGAACCGCTTGTAGTAATCGTAAATGGTTCGGCCTACCCGCTCCACGTCGGCCGCGTCGCGCGCCAGATAAATGACTCGCTGAAGCGATATCTTTTGCGGTGGGCCGACGCGGCGCGCTTCTGCTTTGCCCCTCTTGAAAGCGTTGACTTGCTCAAGAAGAACCGTATGCGATGCGTTCAGAGGCGTCGTTTGGATATCGTAGCCATTTTTCGCGGACTGATAGATGGCTTCAGGATTCACCACCGCAACCATGATCGGGACACGCCTGACAGGACGCGGCATCACCGTAACGTCGTCGAAATTGTAGTATTTACCTGCCCACGATACCTGTTCTCGTTCAAGCAATGCCTCCAGCACTGCCAGAGACTCGCTAAATCGTTCTCTTGTTTCGGCGAGCGGCACATCGAGCCGGCTCAATTCCGAAGCAAACGCTCCTCGACCGACACCCAGCGTCAAACGCTGATTGCAGAGAATATCTGCTTGTACGACTTCACCGGCGAGGATGCGCATGTCGCGGACCGGCAAGACGGCGATTGAAATCACGAGGTCGACGTTCTGGGTCAACGTCGCAACTTTGACGGCCATCTGCAGCGGCGATGGGACGATCAGAAGGTTGATAAGGTGATGCTCGGGAATGGAAACGGCGTCGAACCCCAAAGCATCGGCGCGTACCGCCTGCTCAATTACCTCACCGTAGAGGCGATCCCCACCATAGTCCTTACGGGGCAGGAACGTCGTCAGGAAGTAATTGAAGCGCATTCGTTCGATCCCACCGTGGCTTAACTTGCCGTCTCAGAAGAGTAGGAGGGATTGAAAAAACGATAAAATGATTTTATTCGACTAGAACGTTCGAAATATTCGAACCATTGAATTTCGCCGCTCTCATCATCCGCGCGGCGACTGAGGCGTAGTGAATGCAGATTGAGGCGCTCGATACTTTCGTCAAAATCGCCGAACTCGGAAACTTCAACAGAGCGGCCGAGACGCTCTACGTCACACCTTCGACCGTGAGCGCCCGCATCCAGATGCTGGAAGAGAGTCTCGGCCAGCGATTATTTCATCGGTCTCGTTCGAATGTTACGCTGACACAAGCGGGAAGCGTTTTTCTGCCATACGCACGATCGGTCGTGCGGAGTTGGCAAAAAGCCCGGAGCGAAATTGCACTGCCGACGGGTTTCGACGGCATGCTATCCATCGCTGCCGCACCAGTCGTCTGGCGGGATGTGATGGTTTCTTTCTTAGCGTCTCATCAGCATGTCCAACCCACCATCGCGATCAATGCGGTAATTACCGACGTCTCGACGGCGGCGGCGAAGCTCAACGCGGGAGAAGTTGATCTTGCAATTGCGTACGAACCGGCGCTGAAGACGGGTTGGTCTGCGACAAAGCTTTTTACGGACGCGTTGAGACTTGTTTCGACGACGCCTCGCGGACTCGTGAGATGGGATCCGAAATATGTCTATGTCGATTGGGGCGCCAAATTCAGGGAAGATGTTTTTCGCGAATTTC
>CAYYDL010000186.1:0-7621 GCA_964470545.1 uncultured Hyphomicrobium sp.
CCGACTGGTTTTCTGGAAATCGAGCGCACCGACCGCAGATATCGGCCGGTAGAAGAGCGCTTGCAGCACTTCAAGGAATTCGTCGTTCCGCTGCCGGAGGCTGACGTCAAGAAGCAGGCTGCCCGGTGCATGGACTGCGGCATCCCGTATTGTCACAACGGATGTCCCGTCAACAACCAGATCCCCGACTGGAATGATCTCGTCTATCGCGGTGACTGGAAAGAAGCCGCCGACAACCTGCACTCGACGAACAACTTCCCGGAAGTGACGGGCCGCATCTGCCCCGCTCCCTGCGAAGCTTCTTGCACGCTCAACATCGACGACAAGCCGGTGACGATCAAAACGATCGAATGCTCGATCGCCGACCGCGCCTGGGAGGAAGGCTGGGTACGGCCGCTTCCGCCGGAAAAGAAGACGGGTAAGAAGGTCGCCATCATCGGCTCTGGCCCGGCCGGGCTCGCGGCAGCGCAACAGCTTGCCCGCGCCGGGCACGACGTTCACGTCTACGAGAAGAATGCGAAGCCTGGCGGCTTGCTCGTCTACGGCATTCCCGACTTCAAGATGGAAAAGGACGTCATTGCGCGGCGCGTCAAACAGATGGAAGCCGAAGGGGTGACCTTCCATTGCGGCATCCATGTCGGCGAGGACCTTTCGGCGAAGTATCTCGAATCGAAGCACGATGCGGTGCTCATCGCCATCGGCTCCGAGCGACCTTTTGATTTCTTTGCCAAGTCACCGGGCCGCGATCTCGACGGTCTGCATTACGCGATGGACTTTCTCCCGCAGCAGAACCGACGCAATTCCGGCGAGGCGCAGAAGCCCAAGACAAAAGAGATCTCGGCGAAGGACAAGCACGTCATCGTCATCGGTGGTGGCGACACGGGGTCCGACTGCATCGGCACGTCGTTCCGGCAAGGCGCAAAGAGCGTGACGCAGCTCGAGATCATGCCGATGCCGCCCGAGAAGGAAAACAAAGCGCTCTCCTGGCCGCACTGGCCATTGAAGTTGCGCATTTCGACGTCTCAGGCCGAAGGCGCCAAGACCGAATATTCGATCTCGACGACGGGCTTCACCGGCGAAGACGGCAAGGTGAAGAAGCTTCACTACACGCGCGTCAACGCCAATCTCCAGCCGATCAAAGGCACGGAAGGTGCCCTCGACGCCGATCTCGTGCTGTTCGCGATGGGCTTCTCGGGACCGGTCGAGACCGACATCGTCAAGGAGCTTCAGCTTCCCGTCGTACCCCGCGGCCGCTTCAAAGGTCTTGATGCATCAGACAAGGACTACAAGCTCGCGACGTCGCCGAAGCTCTTCTGCGCCGGCGACATTCGTCGCGGCCAATCGCTGGTGGTCTGGGCGATCCGCGAAGGCCGCCAGGCTGCGCACGCCATCGATAAATTCCTGATGGGTTCGACTGTCCTGCCGCGATAGTCTCTGAGGTTGCCGCCTAGGCGATACGAAGCGCGATCGCTCCGAGCCCGATCAGGCACGCACCCGCAATCCGGACCACGCCAAGCCGTTCCTTGAGGACGAATCCCGCGATCGCTGTCCCAAAGAGGATCGCGGTCTCGCGCAAGGCGGCAACGATCGCGACAGGGGCCTGCGTCATCGCCCACAGGACCAGCGAATATGAAAGCACGGTGGCCGTGCCGCCGATAAGGCCTATTCTCCAACGCGCTCGGATGAGCTCGCAAAACGCAGCGCGGCTTCTGACAAGCACCCAACAGCCAAGCGGTACGCCTGTCAGCATGAACACCCACGAAGCGTACGCGCCCGGCGATCCTGATAGCCGCGCGCCGGCACCATCTGTCAGCGTGTAGGAAGCGATAACGGCCGCATTGATCAATGCAATGTAAACGCCTCGCCTGCTTCCATCATGGCGCTCCATCACCATTGCGAGAATGCCAGAAGAGATAAGGGCCACGCCCAGCCAAGCGGCACCGGACAATCTCTCTCCCATCCCGAACGCACTGACCAACGCGACGATCAACGGCGCTGTCCCGCGCATCAGGGGATAGGTCTGCCCCATGTCGCCGACGCGATAGGCGCTCGCGACGAGGGCAAAATAGACGACGTGAATGAGCACGGACGCGAGGATGTAGGGAAAGCTACGTGCCACGGGCATCTCAAGAAAGGGAATAGCGAGGGCAGCAACCGCTGCAGCGAACGTCGCGACCAGGATGGTCATCAGCACCTTGTCCTCGCCGCCCTTGACGAGCGCGTTCCACGAGGCATGGAGCGCCGCGGCGGTCAGCACAATCACGAATGCGAAGATTGACACGTCGCTACCGCGGACCGAAATCGAGGAAGGTGTGGAACAGTGGCACTCTCAGCCCCTCGGCGGATTGTCAGTCGGCTTCGCTTCGCTCGTCGTATCGGGCTTCGGCGGCCAAGCCAGATCGTCGGCACGCCCCGGTTTGGGCTGTAAACGTTCGCCCTTGACCAGCAATCGGAAGTAAGGCGCTTGCGTCGGCGCCAGCCGGCCGCGATCTCTGTTGCCGGCGGGAGAGATGGAACTCATCAGTGTCAGTCCTCCGGCGATCTGATCGACAAGCAGATCCCCGCGCTGTCCTGATGCTTCCCGGCGCGCCATCAGGGCAACGACGGCGGCTGGAATGGCAGGCCTGACAATCTGAACGGCCTGCGTTTCTTCTCGGCCGTTGCTGCCGACGATCCTGAGGACGATTTTGCCGTCGTCTTC
The DNA here is from genome assembly GCA_964470545.1 of uncultured Hyphomicrobium sp. Classification (GTDB taxonomy): domain Bacteria; phylum Pseudomonadota; class Alphaproteobacteria; order Rhizobiales; family Hyphomicrobiaceae; genus Hyphomicrobium_B. Next base: position 2,702 of record CAYYDL010000186.1, read on the forward strand.
TTTCTGATCTCCGGATCCGGAAGACGCGGACGAACCATCCAGCCCCTTCGCGCGCACGATTGGCACCTTGGACTCGCCTTTCTTTCCCTGCGCGACGGGAGACGACGGTGCAGGTGTCGTCACTGCATTGCCGGGATTTATCTTGGCCTGCTCGGCTTCCGCCCCCAAAAGCGGAATGTTGCGACTGGCCTTCGCCTGCAGGAGATCCGGGCGCAGTTCCTTTTCGACGAAATGCGCAAGCTTGCGGTTTCCCGCAACAGTGAAATTGATGCCATCCCTGAGACGCAGCAGACGGATCGCACCGTCAAGATCGGGACCGTAGGCAGAGTAAGCACCGTTTTCGTCGGTAAAACCTTGGTAGGAGTCGATATACTTGAAGCCGTTGAGATAAGCGCGCTCGCGGATCGCGTCGTTGATGCGCTGCGCCAGCTCGTTGGCGTCCGAGCGTGCCATGTTCGGCAGACCGACCCAATAGACCGCCGCGCTCCGTGTCTTGAATGCCCGCATCAGACGATCGATGCGCCGCGTATATTCGATCATCCATGCTTCGCTGCCGGCGGGTACGCGTTTGCCGTCCGCGCCCTTTATCGAGATCCGATCGTCCTGGCCCGTCATCACGATGGCAATGTTGAACGGCTGGTTGGCGATGGATTTCTCGAGCGCCGCAACCTTTGAATCGAAGTTGAGCATCGCGATGCCGCTGATCGGCGTCACCTGTTTCTGAATATTGAGCCGGGCATCGTTCCCGAAAGCACTCATCAGGCCTTGAAGCAGTCCCTGCGCAAAATCATCGCCGAAGACACTGACTTGATAGATGTCGTTATCCGGGAAAGGCGTAAGAAACGTCCCGCCCTGGTCGACATCGGCAGCCCAGACGGCCGACGCGAACAGGACCGCAAGCCCGAAAGCAACTGCGGCGCCCCACACGCGAAAATGCCGAAAGATGACGCTCATGCCCGGCCGATGCCCTTCGCAAGCCCGAAAGCTGCTCACATTCTTGATTCCGAGCCAGAGCATACAGCTTCGAAGCATCCGCTCCAACGCCGCAGTCCACGGGCCAGCGTCAGTGCTCGGCGGCCTGTGAATTCGCATGCGTCAACACCCGGTCAGACGGCCAGCAGTCGATCGTCAGGCCATTGGATTTTTCGTAGAGCCCGATCTGTTTTCGCGTATTGGACCCGATCTTGCCGTCAATCTTGTCCATCGGATAACCGAGCTGCGTCAGGCGAGCCTGTATGCCTTCCACCGTCCGGGTCCGGGGTTGAGAAAAGGACTGCCAGGGAGTGACGAAGTCACCTTTTCCGCGGATCCGATCACCTAGGTTGCCGACGAAAAGCGCATAAAGATCTGATGTGTTGTAGAGGCGAATGACGCGGAAATTCTGCGCCGCCAGAAACGCCGGGCCATAGGCGCCCGCGGGCATCATCAGATACGCATCGGACGCGAGTTCAGACTTCGTGAAGGGCCGACCGCTCGCCTTCCTGAAGCCCATCTTGACCCAGGCGCCGATCGGGCGCGCATCCGGCGGACCTTCGAGCGAGCAATCGGCATGCGGCGGCGGGATGACCTCGTAGCCCCAGCGCGCGCCGCGCACCCAGCCCTTGCCCTGAAGCTGCCGGGCGGTGAACGCCAACGCGTCGGCGACCGAGCGCCAGATGTCGATCTTGCCATCGCCGTCGCCATCGATCGCGTACTTGAGATATTCCGTCGGCATCGCCTGCGTCAGACCGACGGCACCGGCCCACGACGACTTCATGTCGGAACGCGGAATGCCCCGCTGCAACATGACGAGAGCGGCGATGAGTTCGTCGTGGAATTTTTCTTTACGCTTTCCGACATAGGCCAGCGTTGCCAGCATGCGGATCGCATCCTTGGGCGGATGATAAGTGCCGTAGGCCGTTTCGCGTCCCCAGATCGCAACAAGCGTGTAGCGATCGACGCCCGTCATCCTCTCGATCCGTTCGAGCGCCGATTTGTGCTCGACGAGGAATTGGCGCCCCTGCACGGCAAGCTTTTCCAAATAGGGCTTCGACAGATAATCGGCAGCGGTCTTCGTGAACTCGGCCTGTCCGCTATTGTCGATCTTTGGCCGTCCAGGAATATCGAGATCAGGAATGGTATAATCAGGCACAACGCCGGCAAAAGCTTGATCGAACGTGCTGCGGCTGACGCCTGCTGCTTTTGCTGCTGGCCATAACTCCTCGATGAACGCGTGGAAGTCTTGATTGGACTTCGCTTCGACGACGGTCGCCGCCACACCAAGCACAATCACAAAAGCGGCTGCCGCCAATGTCTGAAAATATTGTCCGTTGATCGGCATGAGAGCGCAGCTTTCCTTTGACCTTAGCGGTCCGTCGCATCGCAATGACAAACGCCGACTGCCTGATTTTCAGGGCTTTTTTGCGGCTCAGCCCGCCATCGCAGCTGCTTTCAGCGCGTCGACCCGCCGTTCCCAGTTGAGCGCCTGCGCCACGATCTGCTCAAGATTGTCGTACTGCGGCCGCCACTCCAGTCTCTCGCGAATTTTGGCAGACGCCGCCACGATCGCAGCCGGATCGCCTGCACGCCGGGGTGACAGCAGCACTTTGAAATCCACGCCCGAGACGCGCTTTACCGCCGCGATGACCTCGATTACCGAATAACCTTTCGAATAGCCGCAATTGAAGATATCCGACGCTCCACCTTGCCGCAGATAATGCAGCGCCGCCGAATGCGCATTGGCGAGGTCGCTGACGTGGATGTAGTCGCGGATGCACGTTCCGTCCGGTGTCGGATAATCAATCCCGAAGACCTCCATGTGCGGACGCTTGCCGAGAGCGGTCTCGCACGCAACTTTGATGAGATGCGTCGCGCGCGGCGTGGACTGCCCCGAACGGCCTTTCGGATCCGCGCCGGCGACATTGAAATAACGAAGCGCAACGAAGCGAAAATCGTGAGCGCGTGATGCGTCCGACAACATGATCTCGGTCATAAGCTTCGACGAGCCATAGGGTGACATCGGCGCAGGTGCCGTACTCTCCGCAACAGGGTTTTCCGGAGGGTTGCCGTAAACGGCCGCCGTCGAGGAGAAAATGAAATTCCTCACGCCCGTTTCGATGGCCGCCGCAATCAGGCCGCGTGATTTGACCGTATTATTCAGATAATAGCCAAGCGGATCCGCCACCGAATCCGGCACGACGATCGAACCCGCAAAATGGATGATGGCCGTCACGCCGTGGGAACGGATCGTCTCCTTCACAAGTTCGGCATCGGCGATGTCCGCCATGACGAGCGCCGCGCGCCGGTCCACCATCCAGCGAAACCCCGTGGATAGATTATCGATGACAACAACGTCTTCGCCCGCGTCAAGAAGCTCAAGCACCATGTGGCTACCGATGTAGCCGGCTCCTCCCGTGACAAGCACGCTCATAGTTGCAATGAACTCCCGAGTTCTATACCCACGTGCGCGTCCGAATCTGCACACCGGCCAGCCGAGACCTAATCGAGACCGGCCATCCGAGCAAATGACATACCAGGGTTCCCCGACGACTTCCTTTCTTTCACCAGGACTCAAATCAACACTGTTGGCCAATGGACTTGGAGCAAGTACGTCGCGCCCTTGGAGCATATGATGAACGCCGTAAAAAAACCAATTCGCAAGGCTGTGTTCCCGGTCGCCGGCCTCGGCACCCGGTTTCTTCCCGCGACGAAAGCCGTCCCGAAGGAAATGCTGACGGTCGTGGACCGGCCCGTTCTGCAGCACGTCGTCGATGAAGCACGTGCAGCGGGGATTGAGCATTTCATATTCGTCACAGGTCGGAACAAAGGCGTCATTGAGGATCACTTCGACAAGCAGTTCGAGCTCGAAGCAACCCTCGCGAGCCGCGGCAAGAAGAGGGAGCTCGAGGCGTTGGAGCGCGACCTTCCTCAGGCGGGTCAGACGAGCTTCACGAGGCAGCAGGCGCCGCTGGGGCTGGGGCACGCCGTCTGGTGTGCACGAGAGCTCGTCGGCGACGAACCATTTGCTTTGCTCTTGCCCGATATGCTGCATCACGGCCGCTCGTCCTGCCTCGCCGATATGATCGACGCCTATGCGAGGACTGGCGGCAATCTGATCGCCGTCGCACCTGTGCCAGAGGACCAGACGCATCAATATGGCATCGTCGGCGTGAAGGACGTGAAAGCAAAAGTTTCGCCAATTACGGAAATGGTCGAGAAGCCGAAGCCCGGCACGGCCCCGTCCAATCTGCACATCACAGGCCGCTACGTTCTGCAGCCGGAGATATTCGAACTGCTCGAGAAGCAGGAGCGCGGCGCGGGCGGCGAGATCCAGTTGACCGATTCGATGATCGCGTTGATGGGCGACCCCGACCAACCTTTCCATGCGGTACGCTTCGATGGCGATATCTACGACTGCGGCTCGAAGCTCGGCTTTCTGACGGCGAATGTCGCGCTCGCTCTGGAGCGCGCCGATCTTGCCGACGATTTCCGGCGCGACCTAAAGCGGCTGATCGGACCGAACACATAAGGTCACGCTCCGGGCTGAACGCGGCCGGTGAGACCGAATCATCGATTTCCGCGGCACCTGACGAAGCGCAAATGCGTGCCTTTTCCGCCGCTTCGAAAGACGCCCAATCTTCGCAAAATGCGGGAAAACAGCACCGCGCGTCGAAAACGCTTTGGTTAATGTGTCGCGAAGGGACCGGCCGGGCTTGCATCGGCGACCGGGGAGCGCGAAAAGTGTTAATGCAAATTGGCTGGCTCTCGTCTGAGTGCCGGTCGCTGCACTCAAGTGGGGGACATTGAGCGGATGCAGAAGGTAATCCCATTCCAGCTGCCCGAAAGCGAGCGGCGGGGCCCGGCAAGCGAATCCGACGAAACGACACCCATCACTTCCGCACTCCGGACATTGAACCTCGGGTCTGAGGGCTTGGCGCAGCT
>CAYYDL010000187.1:0-2106 GCA_964470545.1 uncultured Hyphomicrobium sp.
CCAGCGTTACCGTCGTTTTGCCGGAACCCGAACGCGGCGCCGCGATCATAACTCCCGGCGGCAGCGCAAGAGCTTCGGTCATCACGCCCCGCCCCGGAAGCGGCGTCGGTAGTCGACGCTGTAAAGCGCGCTCTCCCGGAAATCATCACGGCCGAGAGCGTCGCCGACAAGGATCAGCGCTGTTCGCTCCGGCGCTGCCTCCGCCGTTTGAGCGACGATGGTCTGCAGCGTTCCACGCATGACGCGCTCTTCCGGCCACGTCGCGCGGTAGACCACCGCCGCCGGACAATCCGAGCCATAGAACGGCAGAAGCCGGCGAACGACATTCTCGATCGCGTGAATCGAAAGATGAACGGCAAGCGTCGCCCGCGTCGCCGCAAAGGCTTCGAGCTGTTCCGGCTCGGGCATCGCAGACGCCCGCCCCGACGTTCGCGTCAGAACCACCGACTGCGCGACCTCTGGAAGCGTCAGCTCGCGCGCAAGCACGGCCGAAGCCGCGGCAAATGCAGGCACGCCCGGCGTGATCGTGTAGCCGATGCCGACCTGCTCGAGCCGCCGCAACTGTTCCCCGAGCGCACTCCAGATCGAGAGGTCGCCCGAATGGAGACGTGCGACGTCCTTGCCTTCGCGCGTCGCCGCCGCAATCCGCGCGATGATCTCATCAAGCGTCAGCGGCGCCGTGTCGACGATTTCCGCCCCTGACGGGCAATGCGTCAGCAAAGCCTGCGGCACCAGCGATCCGGCGTAAAGGCAGACCGGACACTGTGCGATCAGATCGCGTCCGCGAACTGTGATGAGATCGGCGGCACCGGGACCGGCGCCGATGAAATGCACCGTCATTCCGACTGTTCTCCTTCGTCGGCAGACTGGGCTGCTGCGACGGTAATGTGTCCAATAATACGCCGCGGCATGATCAGCCGCGAGCCCGGACCTGCACCCGCAAGCGCCGCCGCTTCGGCGACCGACGCCACACCGAACAACGACAAGGACCGCTCGGAATGCGTAAGGCAGTCGCCATTTCGTGCGCGCATCGTTTCGAGTGTCATCGGCAGATATTCAAACGCCGCATCACGGGCCGCATCACGAACGTGATTTACGAAAGACGCAGTATCAAAGGTCGCTACGATTGCGGCGTCTCTCACATTCCGTCGCACCTCGATAAGCGCCGCCGAAAAGTCGCCCTTCTGGGCCTGGCTATTCGCACCCACACCGATGGTAATCATGCCTCACACTTCGGCTTTTCGGCGACCCACTGCATGATTGGCAGCGCCGGACGCCATGTGGTCCGCGATCCGACCGGCTCAGCACGCTCGATACTGAGACGCGTCAGCGTTCCGCCGTGACCATGATACGCGGCAAGCAAGCCGAGTTCGGATTCGAGCGTCACCGCGTTGGCGACGATCCGCCCGCCGGGCTTCAGCGCCGCCCAGCACGCAGCAACGACTTTCCCACCGGCCGTCCCGCAACCGATGAAGATCGCATCCGGTTGGGGCAAGTCCTTCAGAGCATCCGGCGCCAGTCCGATTTCGATAGAGAGATGAGGCACGCCGAGCGAAATCGCATTTCGCATCGCGCGCGCAGCACGAGCTTCATCGCGCTCGATGCCGAAAGCCCTGTTCGACGGATGCGCGAGAAGCCACTCGATCCCGATCGATCCGCTGCCCGCGCCAACATCCCACAACAACTCCCCCGCACCCGGCCGCAGCGACGAAAGGGTCACCGCGCGGACTTCACGCTTCGTCAATTGCCCGTCGTTCTCGAAATAGCTGTCAGGCAATCCGGCCATGAAGGGTATCGGACGCGCTTCCAAACCGCCGACGACATTGACACCAACGATGTTCAACGGATCCACGTGATCGAGATCGAAATCACGGGCACGCGCGCGGCGGATGCGCTCCCGGTGGCCGCCGAGCGCCTCCATCACGATGATCTCGCTTTCACCGAACCCCGAAGCGGTCAGCAGTTCCGCCACCTCGCGCGGGGTATCGCCGTTGAGCGCCAATGCCAGGATGCGCCGCCCGCTGTGCAGATGCCTGCGGATGAGCGGCGTCAGCCCCTTCATATTCAGGCCAAGTGTCGTTACGTCCTGCAACACCCAGCCCAAGC
>CAYYDL010000188.1:0-2220 GCA_964470545.1 uncultured Hyphomicrobium sp.
GGAAGCGGCGGCCGAGGAAGAATTGGTGTTCGCCGAATTCTTCGCGCCGGCCGAATTCAAGACCGTGTGGGTGAATGAGGCCGAAGTCTGCACCTGGCTGCCGACCGGGCGCGACATCCGCGGCCGCAAGCCGGTGCGCGAAATCGGGGCGCATTCCTCGGCCGCGCTGGCCAGCCCGGGGGATGTGTGAGGGACGCGTCCCGGGCGCTGCGCGTCATGTAGTGACGCGCTGCTGACCCCGCACCGTTACGGATTCCGGCTTTGAAACGGTCCCGGCTCTGCGACGCACCACTTCGCTAGCGCTACTTGCTGCGCCGCGTCCGGGGCGGGCGGGATGGCAGGCTTTCCAATCGTAGCGGTTTTGGCAGCGAAGCTTTGGTGCCGGCCCGTGACCTTCGTGAGAACAAAATGCGAATATAGCACCGGGGCAGTAGGGCACGATCCATTGTTGCTTCGGGCTTAGGACTCTACACTTACGTGTACTTACTGATTCTCGAGGTTGAGATGGCGAAAGACGATATTCCGACCGTTTCGACGAAGCTCTACGGGCTGCTGAAACCGTTGACACCAGAAAAGCGTCAATGGGCGATCAAGGCCGCATACGCGATGCTCGGCGAAGCGGCCCCAGCAAGCGAGACGCCGAAGCAACGCGAGGAACAGACACCGGCAGGCGGTGGTGGTGACAGCAAGCTCCCGGCGCGGGTGAAGTCGTGGATGAAGACGCACGGCGTCGCCGACAACATGCTGAGCAACGTATTCCACGTTGAAGACGGGAAAGCCGAAATCACGGCCTCCCACGCGCAGGGAAAGAACGCCAAAGAGCAGACGATCAATACTTACATCCTAACCGGAATTGCAAAGTTGCTTGAAACGGGCGAGGCCAAATTCGACGACGAGACGGCGCGCACGAACTGCAAGGCGCTCGGCTGCTTCAACACGGCGAATCATGCCGCCTACATGAAGAAGAAGAGCAATGTATTAGGTGGCTCTAAAGCAGGCTGGACACTTACAGGCCCTGGTATGAAGACCGGCGCTGAGCTGGTGAAACAGTATAGCGCCGTCGAGTGACCATCGACCCCACCAAGGCTCTGGCTACTCTTCCGGGCGGGCTGCGAACCCCTCTACTTGATACATTTCGCGAAATCGCGTCGAACTTCGCGGAGCATCGCTGGGAGCCGGCCGAGCTGAACGGTGGTAAGCTCTGTGAGTGCGTCTACTGGATTTGCCATGGCTATGTCAGCGGAACGTACAAGGCCAAGCCGACTAAGCCGCCAAACATGCGGGATGACTGCCGCGCGATCGAAGGTATGACTGCGAGCGGCAAACCGGGTGATCGAAGCCTGCGCATTCTCATTCCGCGTATCGTCCCGTCGCTATATGAGATCCGAAATAATCGAGGCGTCGGTCACGTGGGTGGTGACGTTGACCCGAATTTGATGGATGCGACGGCGGTCTACGCAATGTCTAGTTGGATACTAGCCGAGTTGATCCGCGTTTTTCACAACATCAAGACTACCGAAGCGCAAGATACCGTTGACGGGCTCGTCGAGCGCAAGACGCCGCTGATTTGGTCTCCGGGCACCGCAAAACGCGTACTCGACACAGACCTAGGTGCGGCGGATCAGACGCTTCTCCTGCTACACCAAGCGCTCGGATGGATACCCGAAGCAGACTTACTCAGGTCGGTCGAGTACAGCAACCCAAGCGTTTACCGCTCTAAGGTGCTCACAAAGCTGCACAAGGCCCGGATGATCGAATTCGACAAGACGAACGGCCGGGCGCGCATATCCCCTAAGGGGGCGAAGTATGTAGAGGACGATATTATCGGGCCCCGGATGCAGTGAAGGTCGTCTCCATTGACGAGCTTTTTGGACTTGCCCTTCGGCTTGCCCATCTCGACCTGGAGCAGAAAACCTTGCAGACCATCGACAATCCGTTCGGCACGAGATTGTCACCCATGTCTTAGGTACGTTCTGTCACCCATGTCTCCGGGTCGGACAAGGCGAAGGCTGGTGCCGGCGGAGGGATTTGAACCCCCGACCACCCGCTTACGAAGCGGATGCTCTACCGCTGAGCTACGCCGGCATCGCGCGTGATCCCGAAAAGCATGTCCCCGGCACGATCGGGGATGGGAACCGGTTTTCGGACTTGATCACGCGCCAACGAAATCTGCCGGCACTGATAGTGGCGTGGGGCCGGATTGGCAAGGGAGAGAGCGGG
>CAYYDL010000189.1:0-2647 GCA_964470545.1 uncultured Hyphomicrobium sp.
CAGGCGCGCCAATGCGAAGTCGAGCGTGACGGTAGCGTCGGGACCGATCATGCGTTCGACGCTCGAATGCGAGATGTCGCGCTCGTGCCAGAGGGCGACGTTCTCCATGGCAGGGATGGCGTAGGCGCGGACCATGCGGGCGAGGCCGGTCAAATTCTCGGAGAGAACAGGGTTGCGTTTGTGCGGCATGGCGGAAGAGCCCTTCTGGCCCGGCGAGAAGTACTCCTCGGCTTCCAGGACTTCCGTCCGCTGGAGATGGCGGATCTCGGTCGCGAGGCGCTCCATGCTCGAGGCGATGACCCCGAGGGTCGCGAAGTACATAGCGTGGCGATCGCGGGGAATGATCTGCGTAGAGACGGGTTCGGGGACAAGACCCATCTGTTCAGCGACATATTCCTCGATGCGGGGATCAACGTTGGCGAAGGTCCCGACGGCGCCGGAGATCGCGCAGGTGGCGACCTCCTTCCGCGCAACGACGAGACGCTCGCGGGCGCGCTGGAACTCGGCGTAGGCAAAAGCGAGCTTGACCCCGAACGTCGTCGGCTCGGCGTGGATGCCGTGGCTGCGACCGATCGTGATCGTGTTCTTGTGCTCAAAGGCCCGGGTTTTGAGAGCGGCAAGAAGTCGATCGAGATCGGAAATCAGGAGATCGGCGGCGCGCACGAGCTGGACGTTGAGGCAGGTGTCGAGAACGTCGGACGACGTCATACCCTGGTGAACGAAACGAGCTTCTGGACCGACGTGCTCCGCGAGGTGGGTCAGGAATGCGATCACGTCGTGTTTCGTAACCGCTTCGATTTCATCGATCCGTTTGACGTCGAAAACGGCAGCCGACCCTTTTTCCCATATCCTTTTTGCCGCAGCCTCCGGAATAATGCCGAGCTGGGCGCTTGCGGTGGCTGCGTGAGCCTCGATTTCGAACCAGATGCGAAAGCGTGTTTCGGGCTCCCAGATGCGGGTCATTTCAGGGCGGGCGTAACGGGGTATCATAGAGTTAAATCCTTGATGCGACGCGGGAGGCGTAGCAGACGCATCCCGGCTCATCAATCGCGAGCCCCACGTTTTGTAGGCTCACGCGCATCGGCAGCTTTCGCGCGGCATCTGTTGCTTCGCAGCTAACGCTTCGCAACAATTCGTGAAGAGTTTTCCAATTATCGCCTGTCTATCGCCACGAATAGCAGAGCTAATTCGCAGATGACGAGGGTGGCAATTTCAATTTTCGTTCAGCGATTATTCAGGGCAGTTTAGCCACACTCGCAAAATTCGTCGGTCTACTGTCGAATATGGCATTCTATTCGAAGGTGGGTGGGCCTACATTGAAAGACCCAAGGATGAAATGAGTCGACGAGTTCCGGCGCGATCAGATACACCGGCCTCCGAGAGAAACCAATGCGGGAGACTACAAGGATATGTCGCAACAGATGGGCAGCGGAGAATTCGCTGAATTGGTCCATCAGATGGAGCAGTCGGAAGATGATCCGCGCCAATGCTATGCACTGGTGAAGGAGAGAATTAGCGAGTTTCGGGATTCAGGCCGGGATATTCCCGACGAATTGACGAGGCTCGAAAAGCGTCTCATGACGGAATGTATGCTGGCCTCGCAAGGCCGCTGATATCCGCCATTTTGCAGGTGTGAGAGAGCCTGCAATAGGTTCGCTAATACTTGATTGCTCCCCGGCATTCTGAGTTCGCTTTGCGCTGATTTTAGCGCGCGAAGGCTTTTTTCATGGGAGACGTGGCTTTCATGGAAGACGTGGCGCGCGGCGATCCCGCCGACGCCTTGGTGCCTAGAGCACGTTGTGGGTGCCATCGCAATACGGTTCGTCATCCGTCGCCTTGCAACCGCAGAGATTGAAGGTTCCGGTCCGGTCTGGGACGAACCTCAGCGGCTCGAATGACGTCCCTTCGTGCGAGCCGTCGCAGAACGGTTGCGTCTTCGAACGACCGCAGCGGCAGTACCAGTATTCCTGACCTTCCGTGAGTTCGACCTGGTAAGGGCTGGTCTGGGCGACCACGGCCTCATCGGACATTTCGTGACTCCTAATTGGCTTGGGGTCGGTACCCCTGGCTTGTCGGAATTTCGAACTCGCTATCGGGTTTGGAAGCAAGGGGCAAGCCTCTCTCTTGCGGCAACCTGACGGCCATCTGGCTTTAGAATGCACTGCCGCGTCTGCCCAAGATATGGGCGAGCTGGATTATTCAGCAATCCGGTTGTGGACATCCGCAAAAGGCTGGGCGAAGCTCGACGGCGGCGGGGAGTCTTGGACGAGCACGGCGGGGGGATACAGCCGGCTGGACAAGGCCTTTCGGACGCCGAAGAACTACGCCCGAAGACCTGTCAATGAGGGGACCCATTCGCATGCCCAACCTGTTCCGCAAAAAAGCCGTTGGCTACGAGGACGCCGATTATGGCTTGAGGAAGGTTCTGAGTGCCTTCGATCTTACCGTCCTTGGCATAGGCGCCATCATAGGAACGGGTATTTTCGTCCTGTCAGGACATGCTGCTGCAACCCAATCGGGACCTGCGGTCGTTCTCTCGTTCATCGTGGCGGGCGTCGCCTGCGCCTTTGCCGCACTCTCCTATGCGGAGCTCGCAGCGTCCGTCGGCGGCTGCGGCAGTGCTTATGGCTACAGCTACGCCGCCTTT
>CAYYDL010000190.1:0-2414 GCA_964470545.1 uncultured Hyphomicrobium sp.
CGCACCAGCAATCGCGCTTTCCGGCCAACCGGCGTTCGGCGATCGATGCTTGGAAGCGTCGCGTGAAATCGCTTCGAGCGCACCCGACATCGAAGCGCCCGGCGTAAAAACGCTTGCCACTGCCAAAAGCATCGCCGTCGACCGGGAGGCCGGCAGATTGACAAGATCGTCGAGACGCGCCGCCGCCCACCCGAACGCATCGTGCCGAGGCGTGCGATGGCCAATCATGCTGTCGGCCGTATTGATGGCCTTGTAAACGACGAGGCCCGGCAGCCCGAGAACCGCAAACCAGAACACCGGCGCCACGATCCCGTCCGAAGCATTCTCCGCCAGACTTTCACCGGCAGCCCGCGCGACGCCATGATCGTCCAACGTCTGCGGATTGCGCCCGACAATCCGCCCGACCGCCTGACGCGCATCATCGAGACCATATTGGCTGAGCGCGCGTGCAACAGCTTCGACGTGATCATACAGGCTGCGGCTTGCAATCAGCGTCGAGGCTAGAAGCGCGATCAGCAGAGGACCGATGGCCCGGTGATCGAAAATGCGCTCGACGGCCCACGCAAGAAATCCAGTAGTCGCAACGAGAATGGCGAGCGCTCCGACACCCGCTTTCCGCCTTACGTGCGGAGAGTCGGTCTCCCTATTGAGCCTCCGATCGAGAAACGAAATGAGCCGTCCGATCCAAGAGACAGGGTGGCCGACGCTCCGATAAAGCCAATCGGGATATCCGAACGTCGCCTCGAGTGCGAGCGCACCGACTAAAACAAAAAGGGTTTGCGTCTCGGTCACGGCGCCAGGTTACGCGATCGCGGCGGGCGAGGTAGCCGCTGTCATGACTGCCCCGGCATAGTGTCAAGGGCCGCGACGATCGCCTCCGCCTGCTCAGCAGCATCCCGCATCGTCGCGTATCGCAATGCTTCCCCAATCATCACGAGCACTGGCCCGTCGGGATCGGCCGCTTGAAGGGCTGACGCGATCGCGCCGACCGTCGAAATGAAGACGCGCTCATCAGGCCGCGTCGCATTGGCGACGGCGATGGCCGGAGTCATCGGATCGAGGCCATGCACCAGAGCGACCTCCGTCAGTTCAGAGAGCGTGCGTTTCGGCATGTAGACGACAGTCGTCGCCGCACCGTCGGCAACCGCGCTCCAATCGATGTCTTGCGGCAGATGTCCGCGACGATCATGGGCCGTGATGAATTGCAGGCGCCGCGCGTGATCGCGATTCGTCAGCGAAACCTTGAGGCTTGCCGCTGCGCCTTGCGCCGACGTGACGCCCGGAACGATCGTGATCGGAACGCCGGCGGCCCGGCAGGCGTCGATCTCCTCTCCGGCACGGCCGAAAATGAGCGGATCGCCCGATTTGAGCCGGACGACCTTCAAGCCATCCCGAGCTAACGACACCATCATGGCGTTGATGTCGGGCTGCTTGCAGGATGTTTTGTATCCGCGCTTGCCGACGTCGATCATCTGGGCACCTGGACGGACAAAATCGAGGATCGGCTTCGCGACGAGATTATCAAACAGAACTGCGTCCGCGCTCTGGAGAGCTCTTAGCGCCTTGATCGTCAGAAGCTCGGGATCTCCCGGCCCAGCCCCAACCAGCGTCACTGAACCATGTGAGCCCTTCTCGGCCTTTGGACTCTCGCCACCTGGCTGTGCCGCATCGAGGCCCGTCTCCGAATAGCGCATCTCGAATGGCGTGCGCGGTTGCCATCCGTGCCGCTCGAGTTCCGGATCGAGATGCTCCTCTTCCGGCCACCCGAGAAGAAGATAGCCGACGAGCCGCCAGCCGGGCGGCACATCGAGTATCTTCGAAACCTCAGCCGGATCAATGATCGAAACCCACCCAAGGCCGAGTCCCGCCTCACGTGCAGCGAGCCACAGCACCGTCACCATGCACGCACACGAATGATCCAGTGCCTCAGGCATCGTCTGCCGTCCGAGACCGTGCCCCTGCAAGGCGCTCCGATCGGAAAACACCGCGAGATGAACTGGAGCAGCATCGAATCCAGCAAGCTTCAAGCGGTTGTAGAGATCGGCCTGCGCGCCGGCGTATGCATCGGCGGACCGGCTCCGCTCCGCTTCAAAATTGCTGATGATCTGAGCCCGTTTCGCGCTCGATTGGACGTTGACGATCCGCCACGGCTGGCTGTTCCCGACCGACGGCGCGAGGTCGGCAAGGCGCAGCAGGCGCTGGATCAATTCGTCCGGCACCGCATCGCGCCGGAAACGACGGACATCACGGCGCCAACGGACGAGCTGCTCGAGCGTGGCCCGACCGTCTTCCTGCAGATTGTCGTCACCGGGCTTGCGAAACGTCATCGTCGAGAATGCATCCGGTCAAAAAAACGCCTAGGGCATCCCTGACCTATAACATCATTCCCTGCCCATCGGGCAAGCGCCGCCCCA
>CAYYDL010000191.1:0-4361 GCA_964470545.1 uncultured Hyphomicrobium sp.
GGCACGACGGCCGCGGCGCTGAGCGTACTGATGAGGGAAGGGCAGGGTCTCAGAGAGCTGATGCGAGAGGCTGTTCTCGCCGCGCAAAAGAGGGGCCGCGAGCTCGGGCGTTGACCGGGGCTGGGTTCGGTCTCCGTCGAGGCTCGCGGCCTGGATTGTCGTTCCGCTGGGCTGGCGACCCACGGCGTGCGGAACTTTCAGTTCCGGTGACTGCAGCCTTGGAGGACACCTTCGCTGAAGTCGGACGGGAAATCATGCCGGAACCGATGTTCGCCAAACTGTAACTTCATAACATTACAGTCAAATCACAAGGATGTGTTTGTGGGGCAACCTTGCCCGGCTCGTCGGGCAGAAATGCTACTGCGGCAGGGAGATAATCGCTCGCAAGCCGCCCATTGAGCTTTTGCCCAAAGCAATTTCTCCGCCGTGACTTTTGGCGATGTCGCGGGCGATCACGAGGCCTAGACCGCTGTTGCCTTCGTCCTGGTTGCGGGCGTGATCAAGACGGTAGAAGGGGCGGAAGACGTTCTCACGCTCTTCCTCCGGAATGCCGGGACCATCATCGTCGACCTCGATCCGGATCCAACCTCCTTCGGGCGCGACGCGGATCACGATACGGTCGCCGAAGCGGGCGGCATTGGTGACAAGGTTCATGATGGCGCGCTTCAGCGCCTGCCGCTTCAACGGAAGCACGATGTCGCCCCTGCTCTTGCGGATCTTCAATTCAATCGAGCATGCGTAGATGGAGGCGTCGTCGACGATCTCTTCCAGCAGCTCCTTGAGGTTGGTGGGCTTGGCTTCCTCACCCCCGTCGCCTTTCGCGAACGCCAAGTAATCCTCGAGCATGTGCTGCATCTCATCGACATCGCTCGACAAGGCCCTCGTTTCAGGGGTGTCGTTGAGAAGCGCCAGCTCGAGCTTGAAGCGGGTCAGGACGGTCCGCAAATCGTGGCTGACGCCCGCAAGCATCGTGGTGCGCTGCTCGACATGCTGCTTGATGCGATCGCGCATCTGCAGGAAGGCGAGCGCGGCCTGGCGCACCTCGCGGGCACCGCGCGGCCTGAAGTCATCGGGAATTCCGCGACCCTTACCGAAAGCATCCGCAGCGTCCGCGAGCCGGAGAATGGGGCGGATCTGATTGCGCAGGAAAAGGATGGCAACAGTCAGCAGGATGACGGACGAGCCCACCATCCACAGCAGGAATATATGGGAGTTTGAGGCGTAGGTCTGGCTGCGGGTCGCGACGAAACGCAGGATGGCGTCGTCGAGCTTGACGCGAATTTCAACGTTCTGATCGCCGACAGTGTTGATCCAGAACGGCAGCTGGACGTGCTTGCGCAGTTCATTGGAAAGGGCGCGATCGAGGAGGCGGAAAAACGGCTTCGGTCCCGGTGGGGGGAGATCGCCGCTCGGCAAAACCTCCATCGTGAGGTTCAGGCGCTCACGTGCAAGGTCGATGATTTTTTGCGGTCCATCCTTCTTCGCCATCTCCTGGTAGATTTCGATGACGGCCGCAATGTCGCGCGCGGTGGCTTCGGAAAGCCGGCGCGTCACAGCCTGCCAGTGGCGCTCCATGAAGGCGAACGCGATGACCCCTTCGAGGACCACAATCGGCGTGATGATGATGAGAAGAGCACGCGCATAAAGGCCCTTCGGAAGCATTTCGGAGCCGAGTCCGAGAATGCGGACGACGGCGGGATGCTCACGAAGACGGCGATATCGAGAGGCCAGGCTGCCGGTTTCCGGAGTCGTTTCGGGCATTACCGCCATAAAAATACTATCCGTGTTGCGCTCAGCCGGAAGCGCGCCGTTCCCGCGGTCAATCGGTGTAGAGGATGTAGCCCTTGCCTCTGACCGTCTGCAGATACACGGGATTTGAAGGGTCTGCCTCTATCTTGCGCCTCAGACGGTTGATCTGAACGTCGATGGCGCGTTCGCTTCCGGTGCTGTCGTCGCTCGAAAGCTCGTGGCGAGGCACTGCGACGCCAATGCGCTGGGAGAAAAGACGCAAGAGATCGCGTTCGCGTTCGGTGAGCTTGATCGCTTCGTCGTCACGCTTCAGCTCGCCCCGGGTTATGTTGAAGACGCAGCCGCCCATACGGATTTCATCGCGCGGCGTCGATTGCGTCTGGCCGCGACGAAGGATGTTGCGAAGGCGTAGCAGCAACTCACGTGGTTCGAACGGTTTCGAGACGTAGTCGTCGACACCGGCTTCAAGGCCTGAAATGCGGTCTTCGGCTTCGGCGAGCGCGGTCAGCATGCAAATCGGCACCGGGCGTGTGAGTTTGAGATCGCGGGCCAGTGAAAGGCCGCTTTCGCCGGGCATCATCACGTCGAGCAGCACGAGGTCGAATGCCAGCCCTCGCATATAAGCGCGTGCCGCAGCGGCGTCGGACGCTTCCGTCACGCGAAAGCCGTTGCTCGATAGGAAGCGTCCAAGAAGACCGCGGATTTTCTGATCGTCGTCGACGACGAGGATGTGCGGGGCATTATCGGCCAAAGGCTCGGTACGTTCCTGCTGCATCGCGGTTCTCATTGGTTGTTATCGTGCCCTTCCGACGGCGGCCGGCCGCGCTGCCCCCGAATGAGTGTCTCGACTTGGACCCTGTCCTTCTCGGCGATCATCGCGAAAAGGAAATCTCGTGCGATGGCGTCGGCGCCAGGGCCCAGATTGGCAAGCGCTCCTTCGATCCGTTTGGCTTGGATTTGTGTCAGTTTGTCGGTCAAACGTGTTCCCTTCGCCGACAGGTAGAGGCGCCGCTCGCGCCGGTCCTCATTGCCTGCGCGCTGAATGATGAAGCCCTCGTCCACGAGTTGCTTTAAGACGCGAGCCAAAGACTGTTTAGTAATCTTGAGAATATCCAATAAATCCGCGACTTTCAGCCCCGGATTGCGATGAACAAAATGTAAGACGCGATGGTGCGCGCGGCCGAAACCATATTGCTCGAGGATGGTATCGGGGTCGCCCGTGAAGTCGCGGTAAGCGAAATAGAAAAGCTCAATGCACGCGATCAGGTCGGGGCTGGGGGAACCGCGGGCGTCCTCTGCCACCGGAAGCTGATGTCCCTGTGTGGCATGGTGGTTCAGCGGGCCTTCGGAAGTTATGTCAGTCATGTTGACTTATTGGCCTCGATTGTATTCTGTTGCAAGCCAAAATGCCGGTTCGTTACTGCCGGTCTCGCCCTTGCGCTCGGCACTCTGAAAGACCCCGTCTCGGAGATTTCGGTCCGCCGCGCCTGCTCAATCGGGACCGCGCGACATTGAGCGGTACACGACATTACCAACGATAAAGACCAGAAGGATCAGACTGGCATGGCCGACCTTATTCCGTTTCACGATCGCGATGGGTTCATTTGGATGGATGGGACTCTCGTGCCCTGGCGCGAGGCGAAAGTGCATGTATTGACGCATGGGTTGCATTACGCCAGCTCGGTTTTCGAAGGCGAACGGGCGTACGACGGTGAGATTTTCAAGCTCACCGAGCACACGGAGCGGCTGGTCGAAAGCGCCCGCATTCTCGACTTCACAATTCCCTATAGCATCGCCGAGATCGATCAGGCTTGCCGCGACGTTCTTGCGGCCAACAAGCTCTCGGATTGTTACGTACGGCCCGTCGCGTGGCGCGGCAGCGAGCAGATGGGCGTTTCGGCTCAGCACTCGAAGATTCATCTGGCGATCGCTGCGTGGAACTGGGGTTCTTATTTCCCGATGGAGCAGCGTCTGAAGGGCATTCGCATCGCGAATGCCGTCTATCGCCGTCCTGATCCGGCTTGCGCGCCGACCAAGGCCAAGGCTGCCGGTCTCTACATGATCTGCACGATCGAGAAACATCGTGCCGAGCGCGCCGGCTACTCCGACGCGATGATGCTCGACTGGCGGGGCCGTGTCGCCGAATGCACGGGCGCCAATATCTTCTTCATCAAGGATGGCGTCATCTACACGCCGACCGCTGATTGCTTCCTCAACGGCATCACGCGGCGGACGGTGATTGATCTCGCGAAGGCGCGCGGCATTCAGGTCGTGGAACGGGACATCATGCCGGAGGAGCTTCCAGCTTTTTCGGAGTGCTTCATCACCGGAACAGCAGCGGAAGTGACCCCGGTCTCGGAGATTGGCGAACACACGTTCAAGCCTGGTAAGATCACCGAGACGCTTCTCAACGATTACATGGACTTGGTGAAGCCGAAAAAGCGGGTCGCGGCCGAGTAGATCGTGAAACGCCGGGGAGAGTGCGCTTCGCTCCGGTTTTTTCAGGGGAGGCGCTTAGGCCTTTACGCGCGGAGCGGGACGCTCTGTGCGAGCGCGAGAGGTCGTCGTCGTGCCTTCATCGTGGGCCGGCGTCGAGGCCGAACTGCGCAACA
>CAYYDL010000192.1:0-10285 GCA_964470545.1 uncultured Hyphomicrobium sp.
TCGCCCTCGCGCTCGAGAAATCAGTTGCCATCGTCTTAGCCGATCATGAGAACTATAATGAGATCGCCGAGGTTACGCCCGACTTCATCAAGGCAAGATTGAAGACTGGGCGAGATTCCCTTCCCACCGCCTACAAGCCGAAAGCGCTCGATCAATGGGCGGTGCGCGCAAAGCTGTGGGCCAGCGGCAGCTCGCCCGATGACCTTCCGCTCGTGGATCCCGACCACAACCCGCCGCGAGCCCCGCGGGACGTGTTCGTCTATTTCATTCATGAAGGAAAGATACGCGCTCCCGCCGCTGCAATCGCCTTTCAGGAGCGCATTTCACAAAACGACAAATAGCGAAATGCCGCTATGCCGAAAATTATTTCGCTTTCCCTGGATCCGAAGTCTCATCGAGATTGAGACAAACCGAATTGATGCAATACCGCTTGCCGCTTTCCGTCGGACCATCATCGAAGACATGACCGAGATGAGACCCGCATCGCGCGCAGGTGATCTCGGTCCGCACCATCCCGTGCGACGTGTCCGTATGGTATTCGACGGCGCCGGGAAGCGCCTGGTCGAAAGACGGCCAACCGGTCCCCGAATCGAACTTGGCATCTGATGAGAAAAGCGGGTTCCCACAAGCCGCGCACGTAAATGTGCCATCGCCTTCGGCATGCAGATACTCGCCTGTGAAAGGCGGCTCCGTACCCTTTTCGCGAAGAATACGATACTGTTCGGGCGTCAAAAGCTTACGCCACTCAGCCTCATCAGCCGGCATCGATTTTTTATCCATGCCGCATATATCGGACAATGTCTGCTGCGCTTCAAGAGCAGAACTCAATCGTAGTAGCGATCACGATAGCGATCTCGCCACCACAGCCGTCGGAGGTCGATCCGACGGGGCGGAGGCGGCCCGTACTGCGGATAGAACCCGGTTGGCCGGCCCCAACGCCGCAACTGCTCGAAATCGTACCTATCGGCGATGCCAGCCCGATACATGGCGCGCGCGTGCTCGACATCGAAGATCGTTTGCGCGCGCGCCTCGGTTGCGAAAAGCCCGATCGGCGCCATGACGATGACGATAACGCGCGCAATCGATTTCATATCTCATCCGTCCCATAGCGCGGTCGGCAACGCGTAGCCGCCAACCGCTTCAAAACTTCAAAAGCACTGGTCAGCCTGTAGGGATCAATAATCCGGGCAGATCCGTGCACGATACCTCGGGCTGTAGTAACAGTACGGATAATCGGAATAACCGTAATCATCGTAATAATAATCGTCATAATATGGATAGAAATACGGGTAGCCGCCATAAAAGTAATAACCACGCCGGAAATGGCGATAACCGTATCCCGCGTAGTGTCCCCGATAATGCCCTCTCCCGTAAAAGCCATGTCCATAAAAGCCCCGGCCACCCCAGTGGCCGCCATAATGGCCGCCGAAGTGGCCCCCACCAAAATGACCGCCCCCAAAATGACCGCCAAAATGGCCACCTCCAAAGTGCCCCCCTCCAAAGTGACCGCCGCCGCGTACGACCACCACACCGCCTGACGACAGACTTGGCTTTACCCCACCGAGCCCTGCGGGGGCCGCAGAGGCAGGCGCCAGCACACCCAGCGATGCCAGCAAGAGCGCACCAGCGATCACACGACTGATATGAAACATGATCGTACTCCGATCTTCAGCGAGCCCGGCCTCTGCCGGTCTCCTCCGTCGCGACAACTCTCGCGACTACCTGAGGCTTATATTCGCTGATTACTGAACAGCGTTACAGACCGTTGCAAATATGGTGATCAACTTGGGTTTTATCAGCTGGAGCAGATAGAAAAACTCAGTGAGAAGATAAGGTTCTAGGCTTCCCAGATCGCAACGGCGCCTCGCCATTGCCACGATGACGGGGCGAATCTGGTAAACAGGGAGAATAAATCCGGGGCTCCGGGGCAATCGCCGTGCCCCCTATCGCCGAAGCAAAAATGGAGCAGACAATGTCGGACCGGACGCAACTTGCCATTGGCCGCAACTCGATATCGGTACCGCGACTGACGAAAAGGTTTGTCGAAGCCGCGATCACGACGGCGCTGACGTCGGTGGTCGCCTTCGTCATCCTGGTCTTGAACAACGTGCTGACCAATCGTGGCGGCTGGATGGAGGGCTTCAGCGTGTGGCAGTCGTTTATGCGCCAGCCAGCGATCCTCGGAACGATGTTGCTGACGTCGCTCGTTGCGGTCCTGTTTCTCGCTTGGCAGCGCGACCGCGAGACCAAGCGCTGACGCGGATCGAACGCCGCATAAAAAACGGCGAGGCTGAAACCTCGCCGGTGTCATTCTCTCGAGGCGCAAAGCGCTACTTTTTCAGTGCCGCATTGCACTGGCTATAGTAGCCGCCGCCTTTCTGAATCCATTTGAGCCCGCCATTGGCATTGCTCGCCTTGTTGGCCTTGTATTGGTCAAGGCAGGTGTGCATACGCGCCCGCCCCGCACTCTCCTTCGCGTATTTCGCATCGATCGCCTTAGGAAAAACGGCGCCCGAAGCTGCGGCTGCCGTCGGCACCTTAGTCGCCGGTTTCTCCTCCGTGGCGGCTCCGTCGGCACCGGCACATTCTTTCTTACGAAATTCATTCCAGGTCTGCCCGTTGAGCGTCCCGGCGGATTTCGCGGCTTGATATTTCACGCTGCACTCTTTGGTCGAAAGAGCGTAGCTCGGACTGGCACCCGCAGCGACAGCGGCGGCGAGCGCAGCCGCACATAACAATATTCGTGAGGTCATATGAGGTCTCTCCTAGGACGGCGCACGGGCAAGCTCAACCCATGATAGGAATGATACCGCCGCCAGCCGGCAAGCTCAAAGACAGAGTCGCGCCTTTGACCGCCTATAGCGCGCATACGGTATATGAGGTTGATCGGCTTGCTCAAATGCAAATCATTTCGACTTACAAAAAAGTATAAGCATGCTGCTTCATCGGGTTCCGCCAAACGCCGTGACGCAGCGCAGCGACTGCCCGCGCACACCGGCAAACGATCCGAAATTGACGATACAATCATCCGAACAGGGGAAAAAGGAATGGGCGTGAGCCGGCCGAAAAGTCTAGGATATCTGTTCTGTTCGATCGTGGGTTGGATTGCGATTTGCGCCCAGACTGCCGAGGCGGCGGACCAGCCCAAGGATCTCCTCTCTGCCACCCGCGCGGCAATCAAAGAAACAAATCTGACCCCATACGATGTCGGCTCCCGCTACGGCCAAGCCCTTGGCGCAGCAGAAACGTGCGCCGGGGGAAAGGTCACGGATAAGACCTCCATCCTCGCGTCGTTGTATACCGGCGCGAACCTCGAAGAATTCAAGGCGCAGGAAAAGAAGATTTACGACGCATGGATGAATGCGAAGCACTGCGTCCGCGATGATCATCCAGACCAATGTAAGGTCATCATCGACGAGAGCTGCGCCGCAGCCATTTCGGAGATCGGTCCCAAAGGAACAGTATTGCCCGGATTGTTCGAGATTTCGAACCCCTGAGGTCCAGGAGCATCGCCGCGAAGGCATCGTGTACGTCGCAGCCTTGAGATGAAGGCGGCAAGCTCGATTGCCGTCCCGATCGGAATGATCACTTCGAGGATCGCAAATGCAATCCCGCCAAGCGTTGCCGTCGCGCTCTTGAGGTTAATGCGCGCCCTTGAGCTACATCGTTTTCGTTGATCAACAGGAGATCCCGCCTTATGGGCAGTCCAATAAAAATGGAGCGTAAGGAATGGCGGATCTTTCCCGGCTGAGTGTTGGCATGACCGGTTCGGCGAGCATGCTTGTGACTGAGGAGCGCCTTGCTACGCGGGTTGGCAGCGGTAACGTGCCCGTCTTCGCGAGTCCGATGCTGGTGGCGGTTATGGAAGCCGCGTCGGTCGATTGCCTGGACGGCGTCCTGCCTGAGGATCATCAGAGCCTGGGCGTGCACCTCGACGTCACGCACACGGCGCCGACGCCTATCGGCCTGACCGTCACGGCGACCGCAACGTTGAAAGCCATAGATGGCCGCAAGGTCACATTCGATTTGTCCGCGACTGATGGCGTCGAACGCATCGGATCGGGCGTACACACACGGATTATCGTTGACACAGCTCGTTTCATGGCGCGGATTGCCGCCAAATCTCTGCCACGACCTTGAGGGAAGGCTGACGATTGTCCATCCGTTCTGCATATCGCGACCATCGCCAGCAACCGGCGACCTGCACTGGAGCTATAAAGTCATGCGATCGGCGCTCCTTCTTCTTGCGCTCGCCGCCGCCCTTGTCACCGACACATCACTGTCGGTCGCCGCGACCTGCACCGCAAAGGACTTTGCGACAGCCGTCGATCAGTCGGGCGCGAGCCTGCGGACGCTGACACTCGAAGCTCAGCCCAAATTGCAGGAACGTCTCCGCCGCTACAAAGCGGCGCTGAAGTTGAGCGACACGGCGTATGAAAACGTCGCGCTCGACGCCATCCAGGACGCGACCCTGCAAAACTACGACAAAAAAAGCAGCGAGTTGCTTCTAACCGTCGATTCCCTCGGCCGGGTTCCGGAAGGCGCCGAGCCCGATTGCGCAAAACTGGAAGAGCTGAAATTGGCGGCGGCACAGCTCAATACGGTGATCAAAGCCAAATCGGATTACATGCTGAAGCGTCTCGACGAAAAAATCGCCGAAGCCGAGCGCAAAGCCCCGAAGACGCAATCAAGTGCGAATGCGCCGAAGGCCAGTTCTGCGCCCGCCGTCACGGCAGCCAAGAAACCGGTCAAGCCTTCGCAACCGCCTGACAAGGGTTGGGCGACCCACACGAAACCGGATGAGACAGCGCCTCCGCCCGTTGTTGCGATGAGAGAGCCAAATCCGATCCCGAACCTGCCGCCGCCCGAAGAAGATGGCTACACGATCGACGAAATCCGCGACGCGACACGCGGCTTCTTTGGCTCCGTCTCGACCAACCTGGCGGCGGTCATAGAGCATGCCTTCAAGCAGTCCGGTCGCCCGACGGCCTATGTTCTTGGCATTGAGGGCGGTGGGGCTTTTCTCGCCGGCCTACGCTTCGGCAAGGGTACGCTGTTCATGCGTTCGCAATCGAAAACGCGCGAGGTCTATTGGCATGGGCCGTCGCTTGGCACCGATTTCGGAGCTTCCGGATCGCGGACCCTTTTTCTCATTTACCGGATGAACAATCCGAACGATCTCTATCGTAATTTCACCGGCATCGACGGGTCGGCGTACTTCGTCGGCGGCGTCGGCCTGACGTTGCTGAAAGGCGGCCCCGTCATCATGGCCCCAATCCGATCCGGCGTTGGAATGCGCCTTGGCGCCAACATCGGATACGTGCGGTTCACCGAGACACCGACCTGGAATCCCTTCTGACGAAAGCCAAGAAAAAAGGCCCGGTTGACCCGAGCCTTTATACAATCAACTGAGGCAGCGCTCAGTAATCTGCCCCATAATAGGCATATCCTTTGGAATGTCGGCGGCGCTTCCGCTCATCCTTGTAAGCGCGATCCCTGCGATCTTTTCTGCGCGCCGAAGGCGGGTAATCGTCGTCTCCGCCCCAGTTGCCCCAGAACCAGCCGCCACCACCGCTCGCGTAGTCGGAATCTCTCCGGGAATCCCGATCGGCAATGGCATTATCGCGCCAGCGCGGACGTCCGTGGACACTGACGCGCGTCCGCTGCAATCCATGGCGCTGCACGAGAGCGTAGAAGGTCTTCGCGTTTGCGGGCGACAGGCGAATGCAGCCATGAGATGCCGGGCTCCCCAACGCGGCGGTATGGTAGGTCCCGTGGACCGCGACTCCGCCGTTGATGAAAACAGCATTCGGCATCGGCGAATTATCGTACTTCTTAGAATACCACATCCTCGACGTCCACTGCGGACTGAAGGTGCCGGTAGGAGTCGGGAAACGCGACGTGCCCGATGAGATCGGCCAGCTGTAGCGCGCCTCACCATTCACCGAAACAATCATCTTCTGTCGCGAAAGATCGACGGATGCGGTCAACGTCGGCGGCAGAGGACGCGGCTTGACGACATGTTCCTTCCTGGCAACGACAGGGGCAGCTTCTTTCGCCTTACCGAAGAACGTGGTCGTGCCCGACGGCGTCTCTGTCGTGCTCGCCGCGCCATTCGCCGGAGCTTCGCTCGGCTCGGCAAAAGCCGAAACCGCCGGGGCAGCGACGGCGAACGCCACCGCCAACATAATCGTACGCAACATCGCCCGCTCCCTACGCAATACAGACCAAGTGTATAATACGGTGAAGGACTCTCACCGTTAATGGAAATTACCAATAAATCGCGAGGAGTACAGGTCCCCGGTTCAACTAGCTTACGAAACGGTTTCAAGGGTCCACTTGAGCATTTCCAGCGCTTGCCGATTTTACGGCTTAAATCCTTCGGCGATCACGTGCTTTGCACGGCGAGCATGAGCTTAAGAAGCTCCGAGTTGTAAGCCCATCACTTGCCGACCCTCAGGTTATCATATCTCTGCAATGCGCGTTTGCGCGCTGCTTGATGATCGACGATCGGCGCAGGATACGACTCGCCGATCATGATACCGGCCTGCTTCAAAGAGGCCGCGTTCGCGGACCACGGAGCGTGAATATCTTTCGCAGGAACGCGCGCAAGCTTCGGAACCCACCTCCTGATATAATCGCCGCCGGGATCGAACTTCTCGCCCTGCAAAACCGGATTGAAGATCCTGAAAAAGGGCGCAGCATCGACACCACAGCCAGCCACCCATTGCCAGTTCGCCGCATTATTAGCGAGATCTGCATCAACAAGCGTGTCCCAAAACCATGCTTCTCCCGATGTCCATGGCAGAAGAAGATCCTTCGTCAAAAAGGAGGCCGCAATCATACGGGCTCTATTATGCATGTAGCCTGTCGCCCAGAGCTCCCGCATGCCCGCGTCAACGATCGGATATCCGGTCTTTCCCTTCCGCCAAGCCTTGAGATGATCCGCCGCGTTGGTCCATTTGAAGGCCTCGAATTCTTCCCGGAGCGGATGCTCTGGCATCCTAGGAAAATGAAAAAGCAGCGAATGAGAGAATTCGCGCCAGACAATTTCCTTTAGAAAAGTTTCGACGGATTGATCACTCTGACCAGCCTCTCCCAATACATCGACGGCAGCGCGCCAGCATGCTGCTGCTGAAATCTCTCCGAAAGCAAGATGGGGAGAAAGTCGCGACGTCCCGCTTCTATCCAGACGATCACGATTGTTTGCGTAGCCGGAAAGCGCCCCCGTCACGAAATCTTTGAGCCGCGTGTGTGCACCATCTTCTCCCGGGCGCCATGTCGTCGCGAGCCCTTGCGACCAGTCCGGCCTTACAGGAACCAGATCCCAATCTGCTAGCGAATCGGACTTGATTTCAGGCCGCGGCGCGGTCAGCCGCTTCGGAGCAGGCAAAGATTGCGGCACCGTGTAGTCACGGCGGAAGGCACGCCAGAACGGCGTAAAAACCTGGTAAGGCGTGCCGGACGCAGTGCACAGTTCCTCCGGCTCACGGAGCAGCCGACCCCCATATCGTCTGAAGCCGACACCCAGCCTATCGAACTCCCGTTTCGCGCGCTCTTCCAGCACTCCGGACCACGGCTCATAACCCCGCGTAAAATGGATGGCCTGCGCACCGGTCTCTTTCGCAAGGCGTTTGAGTTCTGCCAACGAATCGCCTCGACGCAAAATCAATCGGCCGCCGCGGTCCGCAATATCCCGGCACAACGCCTCAAGGCTTTTCGCCAGCCACCACCGTGAGGCGGCGCCAAGCTTCCAGCGTCCCGCGACCGCGTCGTCAAGAATATAGACTGGAAACACCGGCGCTCCGGTCGCGACTGCGGCCGATAACGCGGGATGATCCCGGAGACGAAGCTCGTTCCGGTACCACACGATGATCGGGCCATCACTCATGTGGTCTGCCGTATTCGCACCGGTGTCAGCGCTTCAAATCAATTGCCGAAGAGGAATTCGAAGAATGATTTGGGCTTGTACCGGCGTTGCGGACGTTCTGCCCTCGGCATTCCATCGGCACCGAACGGCTGATCGCGATTTCCGACAACAGCCACGTTGACCGGATGAAGTTGGTATTGGTCCGTGACACCGTCTACACTGGCGATCTGAAGTGTATCACCGTCCCAGGTCCACGCCGCGGTGCGACTTCCCTGCCGATTGGGCTCGATCGCGATGACTTTCGCAGCACTGATATCGATGATTGCGGCGAGTTCTGTATCTTCAAACCCGTCCTTTCCAACAACGCGTCCGCCGGAAAACCGCAACACGCCGTAGCCCGCGTAGGGAGGTTTCTGAACGTCCCATGCAAGCAGTTTCGGCAGTCCTTCACCCGTCATCTCAAGCGGAACACGTAATTGCCGATAGTCATCGCTCGTCGCAAAATAATCCTTCCCATGCAGCACAACGTGCCACCGGTCGATATCGAGCAAAGGCTGCGGCTTATCCTCGATGTCGTCCGGCGCTGCACCCAAACGTTTCAACGCATCCGACGCGAACTGCCAGCTCGGCTTCAACTGCAGCACGCGCCTCAAGTCAGTAATGGCTGTATCAGCCTGTCCGTTGGCTTCCTCGATTTCCCCTCGTACCCAAAGAGCTTCAGGCGAATTCGAATCGAGCTTCAGCGCCGTATCGACATCTTTGGAGCCGATGTCAGGTTGGCCATCTTCCTTGTAGGCATAGCCACGAAAGGCAAAAGCGACTGGCGAGCGCGGATCGAGCGCGATCGCGCGATTGAGATCGGAGTAGGCATCATCAGAAGCTTCGGCAATGCTATTGGCGAGCCCTCGGCCCTCATAAGCCGCACTCGACTTCGGATCGAGTTCGATCGCGCGCGAAAAGTCTTTTATCGCCGACGCGCCGTTTCCATCGAGAAGGTATGCATATCCACGCACGACATAGAGTTCGCCATTATTTGCGTCGAACGCGATCGCACGCGAAAGGTCTTCGATAGCGTCGTCGCGCTGGCCGACGGCGAGCCGCGCCTCCGCACGATTGCGATAGGCAGACGCAAAACGCGCATCCGCACTTACAGCCCTGGAAAAATCCCGAATGGCGGCGTGCGGCTTACCGACAGCAAGATAGGCGAGGCCACGTCCCGACAGGGGCGGCGCGCTCGCCGGCATCAATTCGATCGCTTTCGTGAAGTCGGCAATCGCGTCCTGCGGCTGCCCAAGCTTCATTTTGACGTTGGCACGATTTGAATAAGCGGCCGCGAAGCTTGGTGCCAAAACCAGGGCGCGATCGAAGTCTTTGTCTGCCTCCCCGAGCTGGCCCAGCGCCAGCAGCAAATTGCCCCTGTTGTTGTAGGCGACCGGATACTCGGGAAAGAGCTCGACTGCATGATTGTAGTCTTCGAGCGCAAGCTTGGTTTCACCGAGCCGGGCATTGGCGACAGCACGATCATTCAGGATAGCCGCCCGGCGATCGTTCGGAAGCCCAGTGTCTTTAAGCGCTGCCGTGTAAGTCGCAACAGCTTGCGAAACGTCGCCGCGAATGAGTTGGGCGGCCCCCTCCTCGACCGGCGACGGGGCGGCGACGTCGTCCGCCGCAAAAACAGCAATCGGTATGAATGGCAAAGCCACAGCAAGCCAGATCGCCATTGCCCGCAAGGTCTTCATATTTGCAACCCAACCTTCTTTCGGCTCGTCAGAATCGCAACTCATAATGCAGCAAACGTTATCGTGCCATTGTGGCCGCGTGCCGGGCAAACGCCAAATCCACTCGCGACCGCAACACGCGTTGACGCATACGTAAAGCCAATCTAGGCGTAATCAGTTGGTTTCGGAATCGACACATGAACCTATGGTTCAGATTGATGTGGGTCCTGTTGACGGCGCGCGGCCGCGGGCACCTCGTCCTGCCAGGGAATACGTCCCTTCTTTCGTTTCGCGTCTGGCCACACGACCTCGATCCCTCCGTCCACATGAACAACGGGCGGTATCTGACACTGATGGATCTCGGTCGACTCGATGTCCTGGTGCGTTCGGGTCTTTGGCGCGAAGTCCTGCGTCATGGATGGACGCCGATCGCCAGCGCCATAACCGTTCGCTTTCAACGTGAACTCCGGCCATTTCAAAGATTTCGTCTCGAGACGCGGGTGCTGTGCTGGGACGCGGCGCTGGTTGTGATGGAGCAGACCTTTGTCATCGATGGCGGCCCGCGCGACGGACAGACCGCAGCCCGCGGACTTTTCAAAGGTGGCATCTATAGCCGCAAGGAAAAAAAGTTTGTCGAGATTGCACGGCTGATGGGCCTGATCGGGGTCTCGGAGGTCAGCCCGCCGGCTACGCCCGA
>CAYYDL010000193.1:0-3973 GCA_964470545.1 uncultured Hyphomicrobium sp.
ATCTCATCGAGCTTCAATTCGACGATCGCGCGATTGAAAGGTTTCAGGAGGTAGGTATCGGCGCCGCGAGCAAGTGCGCGCTGGATCTCCAGCGGATCGTGCTCGGTAACGACGTAAATGATGTAGGGCCGCGTATGGAGCGGCAGTGCGCGGATTTTCTCGATCAACGCGATGCTGTTTGATGCCGGCATCCGCCAGTCGATGAGGATATAGTCTGGCGCCTCCGATCTTAGCCGCTCGATCGCCGCCACGGGCCCATCCGCCTCGCTGACGCGAAAACCGAGACTTTCAAAAATGAGGCGGGTGTATCTTCTGATGACCTCGGAGTCGTCGATGACAAAGCAGTGAAGCATTTCAGGAGCTTCTCGAAGGCTGAGCGCTGCACGAACTGTCAGCAAGGCAACAGGAAACTCGAACAATGCGTCGAAAGGTGCCCTTAAAATATTAAGACGCGCTTAAGAGGTATGGCAGGAAATCGTTCTGTTGCTGAACGCCTGCCATACCGGCTTACCCGGCGGGCTTTGCTACCAGCAGGATGTCGGCGCCATCCTTCAAAATCTCGAGCCGCATGCCTGCCGATGGCGCGATTCGCCACGTATAATATGCCTGGATCGTAATCGCATCGAGCGCCAGCGGATTGCCGGCGACGAAGTCGGTGAGGTTCTGCGGCGGCCGCGCGCCCGTTCCTTTGCAGCGGATGAGAAATGTCGGCTGCTCGAACGATCCGCCGATTGAGACGTCGATTTCGCCGCCCCGCGGCAATGCCGTGACGGCTGACGCGATGAGATTGAGAAGCAGCTTCACTTTGTCTTTCGCGACGAGTCCCGGAGCGCCGCGCCACGTCAGCTTGTGCTTCCCCTGCGTAATGCTGACAAACCCGCGCGAAATCTTCTCGGCAGTCGCGAGATCGATCATGCTACCGGCCGATCCGGCGGCGCCGAAGGCGAAGCGCGCAAACTCAAGCCTGGCTGACGCCTGTCCCGTCACATTCCGGATGACGGTCATTGCATAGTTTTTGGCTTGCGGATCGTCGTCCTCGTCAAGGATCTCCAGTCCGTTGACGATCGCACCGACCGGATTGATGATGTCGTGACAGATTTTGCTCGATATCAGCGCTGCAAGTTCGAGATCGGTCGGCGGAACGCGCTGGTTCATTAGTACCTCTTTTTTCGCGATCGTTGACATCGCGTGATTGCGGCTGCTCCTGCGCGACAGCGCGACGCGAATACAGCGAGGCCGCTTGCGAAAATACCCCATGCTCTGATACATGCGCCGTACAACGGTTGCCAAGTCTTGTAGCTGGCGGGCTCTGAGGGCCCTGTTTTTCATGGAAGACATGAGTCTTGCGCGCCACGGTCCGAGCCGCGGCGCGATAAGCGCATTGGTGGCGAGAGACTGCTTCGCCCATAATGATTCGAATTTGGAGCATTGAACCTCGCGATGTTGCCGACTGACGTCAATGAAAACGATGCGCTGATCGCGGCACTGCTCCCCGCAGTTCGCGAGGCAGGGCGCCTGGAGATGTCGCACTTCTCGAATGGCGTGAAGTTCGAGCAGAAGGCGGATCGCTCACCCGTTACAGCCGCCGATCGCGAAGCCGAGGCGGTGATACTCTCCGCGCTCCATCGCATCGCACCCGATGTGCCGGTGGTCGCTGAGGAAGAAATCGCCAATGGTGCCGCGTGCCGATACGCAAAGCGCTTTTTCCTCGTTGATGCGCTCGACGGGACGCGGCTGTTCATTCGCGGAAAGCCGGAGTTTTCCATCAACATCGGTTTCGTGGAGGACGGCAAAACACGCTTCGGCTTGATATATTTGCCGCCCTCGGAGCGCCTTTTCGTTACGCGATCCGATGGCGCAGCTTATGAAGCGCAACTCTCTACCAGCAACGAAGTGGCGTTCTCCGACATGCACTTCAGGCGCCTGTCCACACGTGCTCCCGATCCAAGTGCCCTCGTGGCTTTCAACAGTCGGGGCGCCGGCGCGGCAAGCAGCGGTCTATTGGCCCATCTGAAGGTGCACGAGGCAAAGCCGCTCGGCTCATCAATGAAGTTTTGCCTGATTGCTGCCGGGGAAGGGGACCTCTACGCCCGATTTGGCGAAACATGCGAATGGGATACCGCTGCGGGACAAGCCATTCTTGAGGCGGCGGGCGGGTCCGTCACAAAACTCGACGGAACGCAGCTGACCTACGGCCATTACGAGCGTGGGTTTCGTAACCCCTATTTCGTGGCCTGGGGTCGCCAGCCGCTGTGGCGCGGAGCCGTGGCCGAATTGTCCGCGCCCGGCGCATAGGCAACGCGAACTGCCATACTTTAGCAACGAATACTCGCGAATCTGTATCTTGGAGTCGATGAAGGGTCCGGTCAGGGGGGGCTACGCCGATGGGCGCCGGTGACCGGTCTTGGTGCGAACGAAAAGAATGAGGGATTCGCCGATGCGCCGCGGCCTCGTCGGAATTTCGCGAAAAGGGATGTCCGCTTTTCGGAACACAGCATGCGTTTCGGTTTTGAGCCTCGCCGCTTGCCTCATGGCCGGCGCCTCGACGGCCGATGCTGTGGACGACGCTTATAGACCTCCGGCTGACACCTATTCGGGGCAAAGCGGCGTCGATACGTATCGCGCACCACCTTCCAACACTTACCAGCCGCCTTCTGATTCCTATCAGTCGCCTCCCGGAAATTCGGGCGACGCCTATGCACCCCACAATGGGCCTAGGAGCCAGGAGAGCGATCCAGGCGGCTATGGAACGCCATATGCGCCCCCGCCCCAAAGCGCGAGCCGCGACGGCGGCTACTATCCGCCACCAGGAAATGAGCCGCCGCCACCCCATGACACCTACTCGGAAAACGAGATCATCCGGGCCGGAAATAGTTTTTTTGGAGAGGTGAGCGGTGGCCTGGCCAAGGCTGTCGAGTGGGCATTCCAGAAGGCAGGCCGTCCGAACGGCTATATCCTCGGGCAGGATGCGGGCGGCGCGTTCGTCGCGGGTCTCGCGTATGGGGAGGGGAGGCTCTACACCAAGGATGCGGGCTCCTACAAAGTCTACTGGCAGGGCCCGTCGGTCGGATACGATTTCGGCGGCGACGGCTCCAAAGTCATGACGCTCGTCTACAACCTGCGCGATCCCTCAGATATCTACGACCGTTTCGGCGGCGTCGAGGGGACGGCTTATCTTGTGGGCGGCATAAGCGTGCAATTTCAGAAGGCCGGACATGTCACACTCGCGCCAATTCGAGCCGGCGTGGGACTTCGCCTTGGTGCCAACGTCGGCTATTTGAAGTATACGAGGAATCCGACCTGGAACCCATTCTAATGCCGGCCACTCAGCGGGCATGAGTTCGCTATTCTGGTATGACCCAAAAGGAGGCTTCTCTGCCGGGTAAGGGAATTGGCGGGCGGCAAGGGCCGCGAAGCTCTTCATCTCAGGATGCGTATCTTTGATCACCCTTTACGCCGCGATGCTCGTTACGCTGGGCTTCCTCATCGCGGCCCTGATCGTTGTCGTCCTTTTACCGGCTTATAAGCGTCGCGTGGAGCGCTTCACGTCCGAAGCTCTGAAGCGGACGCTGCCGCTCACGGAAGAAGAAATCCGCGCCGACAAGGACCGCATGCGTGCCGATTTCGCGATGGAATTGCATCGCCTCGAGTCGAGACTCGAAGATGCGGCCTTGTTGGCGGCGCGACAGCGTATCGAGGTCAATCGGCGTGACGCTAAGATCCAGGAATTGTCCGAGGCAATCGCCGATCAGAAAATGAGCGTCGAGGAGCATGAGAATGCCCGGCGCGTGCTCGAACAGGCCATTCTCGACCGCCTCCCGAAGGTCGAGCAACGCCTCACCGAAACCCGCAAGCTTCTGGCGACGCGCGACCTCGATATCTATTCCTTGGCGGCAACCGGCGCAAAACAGTCCGCGGCGCTTGAGGAAGCGTCTAAACTCAACAAGCTGCGCGAGAAGGAAATCGCCCAGTT
>CAYYDL010000194.1:0-6556 GCA_964470545.1 uncultured Hyphomicrobium sp.
GCCGCGTCCGTATTGGCCCGCAACGCCTCTTTGATCTGCGGATCGCTAGCCTGCGCCCGCGTCGCGTCGGGATCGGCCCCGGCGCCGATGAGGCACGCGTTCACCACGGCGTCATCGGAAATGTCCAATCCGCGCCCGAACGCCGCCGAGAAGACCTCGCGGCTGAATGCGGCGGTCAACCCGAGCGGCTCGGCCGCGATCGCAAGACGGGCAGCCTTGAGGCCGTTGCCTGGAAACGTCTCTGGCATACGGAAGGGAAGACCACGCGCCGCCGCAATCCGTTCGATGTCGCGAATCATGTACCGGCCCTTCGCCGGATAGAGATTGAAAGGCGACGTCTCCCAGCCCTGTGCTTTGAAGATCGGGCCAAGAAGAAACGGCTTCCACACGACGTCCACGTCTTCGCGTGCCGCCGTGTCGGCGATCCGCATGACGCTGAGATAGGAGTAGCTGGATGCGAATTCATACCAGAAAACGATGGTTGGCTTCATTTTTGGATTTGCCCCGCTTCACCATACGTACGTTCTACTTGCGACAAGTCGCGTAACGGCGTCTACCGCTCTTGCGGGTAGCGCCGCCGACCCTATAGTGCCGCGCGTTTCCAACCCGACCACAATCCCAAGAGCCATACTGTCCATGAGCGCCGCGCCCAAATCCGTGAAGAAAGTTGTCCTCGCCTATTCGGGCGGCCTCGACACCTCCATCATCCTGAAGTGGCTGCAAGAGACCTACGGCGCCGAAGTCGTAACGTTCACCGCCGATCTCGGCCAGGGCGAGGAGTTGGAGCCGGCACGCAAGAAAGCGCTGATGCTCGGCATCAAGCCCGAGAACATTTTCGTTGAAGACCTGCGTGAAGAGTTCGTCCGCGACTTCGTTTTCCCGATGTTCCGTGCCAATACGGTCTATGAAGGCGTCTATCTGCTCGGCACCTCGATCGCCCGGCCACTGATCGCACAGAAGCAGATCGAGATCGCCCATAAGGTCGGTGCGGACGCTGTCTGTCATGGCGCCACCGGCAAGGGCAACGACCAGGTGCGTTTCGAGCTTGGCTATTATGCGCTCGACCCGAGCATCAAGATCATCGCGCCGTGGCGCGAATGGACCTTCAAGGGCCGCGAAGAACTCCTGAAATTTGCCCGCGAGCATCAGATCCCCGTTGCCAAGGACAAGGAAGGCGAATCGCCGTTCTCGGTCGATGCCAACCTTCTGCATTCATCCTCGGAAGGCAAAGTGCTCGAAGATCCGGCGAGGAAGCCGCCCGAGATGGTCTATCAGCGCACGATCTCGCCAATGGCGGCACCCGACAAGGTGACGACGATCAAGATCGGCTTCGAAAAAGGCGATCCCGTCTCTCTCGACGGCAAGAAGCTTTCTCCCGCGACGCTACTCAAAGCGCTGAACGATTTGGGCCGCGACAACGGCATCGGCCGCATCGACCTCGTCGAAAACCGGTTTGTCGGCATGAAGTCCCGCGGCGTCTACGAAACGCCGGGCGGCACGATTCTGCTAGCCGCCCATCGCGCCATCGAAAGCCTGACACTCGATCGTGGCGCCGCGCATCTGAAAGACGAGATCATGCCGCGCTATGCGGAGCTCATTTACAATGGCTTCTGGTTCTCGCCCGAGCGTGAGATGCTGCAGGCGCTGATCGACAAGAGCCAGGAGAACGTCGAAGGCGAAGTGACGCTCGAACTCTATAAGGGCAATGTCATCCCGGTGGGGCGCGAGAGCCCGAAGTCGCTCTACTCGCCGACGCTCGTCACATTCGAGGACGACAAGGGCGCCTACGACCAGAAAGATGCCGAAGGCTTCATCAAGCTCAACGCGCTACGCTTGCGCACGCTTGGAAAGCGGAACAAGACCCCGGATTGAGCGTCTTGGTCCCGACATATCAATGTGGGAGGCGGATATGATCGTCATTACGAGAAACGGCGAGACGACAGTGCTCACCGGCTGGCGCGAATGGCTCGTCAAGCTCATCGTCTTCATGGCGTGCGTGCTGCTGTTCGGCGTCATCGCATTCGTGATGTTTGGCCTTGCGCTGACGATCGGCGCGATCGCACTCGTGGTCATCCCGGCGGCACTCATCGTCGGCCTCATCGGGACGATGTTCGGCAGGCGCGTATAGCGCCGACATCGCGCCGACACGCCAGCATTGGTAAATGATCCCTTTGTGCGACGCGTAATATTTGCGTGGGGGAGACGTCCTGTCTTGACGTCCGGTGCCCCATCCACGACATCGCGTGATTAAACAAACACGCGTCCTTCAACTTGGATCGACGAGGAACCGGATTATGACAGTCGCTGCGGACGGCTTGACGATCGTGACGCCGGCCGAATGGGCACCCCAGAAAGCCGTCTGGACAGCGTGGCCGGCCGATGCGAACGAGTGGAACGGCGACCTCGAAACGCCGCGCCGCGACGTCGCTGCGCTCATCCGCGCCTTGGCCATCGCCGGCAACAAGGTCCGGCTTCTGGTCAATGGCGACGAAGCCAAGGCGTCCGCCACCGCAGCCCTCGGCGACGCTGCCGAAATCATTCCGGCGAAGTATGGGGACATCTGGCTGCGCGACACTGGCCCGATATTCGCACACGCCGGCAACTCCAAAGTCGCTCTCCGCTTCAAGACCAACAGCTGGGGCGGCAAGTACGATCTGCCCGACGACGCGACCGTCGGCGACGATGTCGCGCGCCTTGCGGACACCCCGATCCGCCGCTTCGATTTCGTCCTTGAAGGCGGCGCCGTTGATCACGACGGCGAAGGCACGAGTCTCGCGACCGAGCAGACGCTGCTGAACCCCAACCGCAACGGCTGGACCAAAGACGCCGCCGAGACGGCACTGGCCGAAGCCTTCGGTACGCGGAAAGTCATCTGGATCGGCGAGGGCCTGAAGAATGATCACACCGATGGCCACATCGACAACATCGCTCGCTTCGTCGCGCCAGGCTGCGTCGTCTGCCAAGCACCAGCAGGACCGGACGATCCGAACACCGAGATCCTCGACGCCATCGCTGCGTCGCTCGAAAAAGCAACCGACGCGATGGGCCGCAGAATTGACGTCGTCCGCATTCCGGGAGTCGGGCTCTATCGCAACGCGCTTGGAGAAATCTCGCCCGCGTCCCATATGAACTTCCTCATTGCGAACGATGTTGTCGTCGTTCCGATCTATGGGACCGCTACGGAAGCCGATGCGCTCAAAGCGCTCCAGGCCGTTTTTCCGACCCGCGCCGTCGTCGGCGTCTCGTCGCGCGGTCTGCTCGGTTGCGGCGAGGCGGGCGGCGGGTCGTTCCACTGCATAACGCAACAGGAGCCTCTTTAGATGGCGCGGCGCTCGATCACCGTCGGAAGCATTCAGACCTCCTACGGTCCCGATCTCGAAAGCAATATCGCCAAGACGGAAGCCTTCGTGCGGGACGCTGCCAGCCTCGGCGCCGAAGTGATTTTGCCGTCGGAATTGTTCGAAGGCATCTACTTCTGCACCCGCCAGGACCCGAAGTGGTTCGAAACCGCGCGTCCTGTGACGGAACATCCCGCTGTCCTGCGACTCCGCAAACTGGCGAAATCGTTGAACGTCGTCATCCCGATCTCGTTCTTCGAGAAGGACGGTCCGCGCTATTACAACAGCATCGCCATCGCCGATGCGGACGGCGAGATTCTCGGGCTCTACCGCAAGAGCCACATCCCTGACGGTCCGGGATATCAGGAGAAGTATTATTTCCGGCCCGGTGACACGGGCTTCAAGGCGTGGAATACCAGGCACGGAAAGATCGGCGTCGGTATTTGCTGGGATCAATGGTATCCGGAAACCGCGCGCGCCATGGTTCTTCAAGGCGCCGAGGTTTTGTTTTATCCGACCGCAATCGGATCGGAACCCTACGACGCCGGCCTCGATACGCATCTGCAGTGGCAGCGCGCCATGCAAGGCCACGCCGTGTCGAACGCCGTGCCGATCGTCGCCGCAAATCGCATCGGCCTCGAAGACAACGACGGCGTGAAACAGAAATACTATGGTCATTCCTTCATCAGCGACCACCGCGGCGAGCTCGTCCAAAAGTTCGACGCGGAAGATGAAGGCGTGCTCGTGCACACTTTTGATCTCGACTTGATCGAGAGCTATCGCGCCGATTGGGGATTTTTCCGCGACCGCCGCACCGATCTTTACGCCAAGAGCATCATCTAGGCGCGTTTGGAAATCAACTTCATGCGAAAGCCGCAGGGACTTGTGGGTGGCGACCGGCGGCGCGAAACTGCATGACGAAAATTTTCGTCCGCGCAGGGCTTTCGCGAGCCAAGACGCCAATTCTTTGTTAACCTGCGGGCCTGTTTCCAATTGGAAGGAACCCGCATGAAAATCAGTGCCCGAAATGTGCTCAAGGGAAAAATCGTTGAGGTCACCAAAGGCGCGACGACGTCGCATGTCCGGATCGACATCGGCGGCACGATCGTGACGGCATCGATCACCAACGAGTCGGTCGAAGACCTCGGCCTCGTAAAGGGGATGTCGGCCTCGGCCGTAATCAAATCCTCAGACGTGATGATCGCGATCGACTGACATGCGAAAATCCGGAACTCTGGCCATTCTGGCTGGTGCGGCGGCACTGGCGTTATCCACCACGGCCTTTGCCGCTGAAACGGGCGGCTGCGAAAGCTTCGCGTGGCCGCTGACGACGGAACTCCAGTGGATGAAAGCCGCAGACACCGAAGCAGTCGCCTCGGGCGCGAAGCTCCCCGCTCCGCCTGCAAAGGCGATCTCATTCTCGCTTGAACCGATGAACGCCATCACGTTTCCCGTCAAGCCGACGGGGCGGCTCAAGCCCAAGGGCGACGTCTATGGCGGGGTCGTCACCTTCGAGAATGTCGGCCCACCGGGCGTCTATCAGATTTCCCTTCACACAGGCGGCTGGGTGGATGTCGTCCAGAACGGAAAGGCGTTGAGATCGGCGGCCCATAGCGGCAAATCGGATTGCGATGCCATTCGCAAGAGCGTGCGCTTCAACATCGGTGCCGGACCGGTTACGATCGAGTTCAGCAACATGAAGAACGACGCGATCAAGTTCGCCATCCGCCACGCCGACTAGAAACTCCCGAGAGTTCCGCCGCGGCCCGCATGAATTTTCTTTCCGACACGCCGAGGCTGGAACTCTTCCGCCTCGCAGGAATCCCGATCAAGATCGACATCACCTTCATCCTGGTGCCGATCTTCCTGTTTGCGCTTTTGCAGCAGTCGCCGGGTACGTTCACGATTCTCGTTATCGGCGTATTCCTCTCCGTTCTGCTCCATGAGATCGGCCACGCGACGATCGCCCGTCTCTTTCGTGTGCCTGTCGGAGAAATCCTCGTCGGCGGATTTTACGGCTATACACGGATGGTTCAGGCACCGCCGTCGACGGCCGCGAACGTGCTGATCCTGTTCGCCGGGCCGCTGACCAACGGGCTGATCTTTCTCCTGTGCTGGTATGCTCTCGGCGAGCCGGAAGTCAGCTTCACCGGGCAGTTCGGCCCGATCGATCCGCTACCATGGCTTGCCGACAATCCGTGGGGAATCTACGCCGCCTTCATGCTGGCGCGCGTCAATCTCGCGATGCTGATCTTCAACCTGCTTCCGGCTTTTCCGCTCGATGGCGGGCGCATTTACCGGGACATGCTCGGCGCCGTGATGCCCCGGGGACTTGCCATCCGGGCGATCGCGATCTTGGGAGTGGGCATCGGCCTCTGGAGCGCATTCGTCGGTTTCAAGATCAGCCTGGTCCTGCTTTTGATCGGGGCCCAGATCGCCATCATCAACTGGGCGATCTTGAAGCAGCCCGTAGATGCGGAGGACCGCTAGCAGAGCATTTGCAAAACCGCCACTCCTCCGTGCATATCTGGCGACCGCTATAACGCCATCGCTGGGAGCCCGAGATGACCCGCGTCTCCGTCAACCGCACGCTCTCGCGGCTCTACTGGCTGCTGACGCTTGTCCTGCTTCTGCTTCTTGCCTCGAAATTCGCCAACGACGTTCCGGGCATGCCTGCATTCGCGGTTTCGGCGGCCAACAACGTCTACGACTTCATGCGCGACATGTCGCTGCTGATCGCGACCGGCGGCGTCGCCTACATTTCCAAGATCTTCCAGAAGCGCTCGAATTTCGTCGAGAGCCTGGAAGAGGAATGGCGCAACATCGTGCGCACGAAATCGGTGCTGCTTTCGACGTGCGAAAAGCCCTATCTCGCGACCGACGACTACCTCGCCGCCTATTACAAGATCAGCGAAACCGTCGATACGATGCGGATCGTCTATCGGAACGCCGGTGAGACCGAAGGCCTCGTCGGACTTTACCCCTATGCGCCCCTTCACGATATGCGCCGCGCGTTGCAGACGCTCGATCCCCGCGTCGAGCCTGAGATCACGGCCGAGAAGAAAGGCCTCGTTCGCGACGCCATTCTTCAGTCGTTCTACGCACTTCGCGAAACCTTCCTTGAAGAACTCGATCTGGAAGAGCCGCAGCATCCGCTGCTCGTTGCGGGGGGCCGACGCCTCAAGACACCGGGCGCCGCCGTCTCCGCGCGCCTGTTG
>CAYYDL010000195.1:0-1579 GCA_964470545.1 uncultured Hyphomicrobium sp.
GCCCGAACGCGCGATTGCGGCGGTGAAGACGTGGCCCGCGGAGACGAGGCATTCCTTGTTGGCGAGAGCGACACGACCGCCCTGGGACGCAGCCGCGAACGTCGGTCTCAGACCTGCGGCTCCGACGATCGCGGCCATCACGCAATCGGCAGGCTCGAGAGCCGCTTCGGTAAGCGCCCCCGCTCCCGCCGCCGCCCGGATTCCTGTTCCAGCGAGTGCGTCGCGAAGCTCATCAAACCGGCTCTCGTCGCCGATGACGGCAAGCTTCGCGCCGTGCCGGATCGCAAGGGCGGCAAGTTCCCTGGCGTTCGATTGGGCCGTGAGCGCGATGATTTCAAAGCGCTCGGGCGTCCGAGACACGAGATCGAGCGTGCTCGTTCCGATGGACCCCGTCGCGCCAAGCACGCTGAGCCGCATCGGACGCGAGATCTCCCCCGCGCTGCGGCGAGCCGCGCGCGGAGCTTCGGGCAAACGGTGCGGGACGCTTGCTGTCACTGCCATTCGTCTACGATCCGTATAAAAGCGCGCGCGCGGGCGCAAACGCATCAATCGAGAACCCGATCAGGGCCGCCATGACGCTCGCAGTTACGATGCCGTCCATGCGATCCATGACCCCGCCGTGACCGGGGATCAAGTCGCCGGAATCCTTCAGGCCGAAATGCCGCTTCAACGCCGATTCGGCGAGATCGCCCCACTGTGCGACGAGACCGATGGCCAAACCGAGGCTCGCGAGCCAAACACCGCCTCCCGTCCCGGAAATATATGAAAAGAGGGCGCCCGCCACGGCCGCCGTTGCGATGCCGCCGACCAATCCAGCCCAGGTCTTGTTCGGCGAAATCTCGGGCCATAGCCTTGCTCCTCCGATGGCACGCCCCGCGACAAAGGCCGCAACATCCGTGACGGCGACGGAGAGGATCACGAACAACGTCGCAAGAAAACCAAGAGGCTCGTCGCTTCGCATCCATCCGAGCGCTATGACCGGAAGAGCCGTGTAAAGGACGCCGGCACCAGAAAGTCGCGACCGGCCGGTTCCTGCTGTTAGTGCTGCGACCGCGACGGCGCCGATGATTACGGCAATAATCGCCATTCCCGCCATGTCCCGTGCCGTCAGAACCGCTGCCGCGAAAGCCGCGAGAATGTGGACGACAAGCCCGCTGTCCGGCATCGCTCCCCTTACAATCCGGCTCCATTCCCAGCTCATTGCAGCCGCGACGCAAAACGTCAGCACCGCGAACGCCCCAGGACTCCAGTAAAGCATGATGAAGGCGATGATGCCAATTGCGATCCCCGAAACGACACGCAACCTCAATTCCTGGGGAAGAAAATCGAGCAGGCCGCCGATGAACCGCCGCTGACCGTCTGGGCTTTCCGAGGGCATGGCCGATCCTCAGGCCATCGAACGTTTGGTCAGACCGCCGAAGCGGCGCTCGCGCGAACGAAATTCGGCGATGGCGTCCTCGAAGGCCGACTTGTCGAAGTCGGGCCAATAGCAATCGAGAAACACAAATTCGGAGTACGCCGTCTGCCAAAGCAAAAAGTTTGAGAGGCGCATCTCGCCGGATGTGCGGATCAAGAGATC
>CAYYDL010000196.1:0-9628 GCA_964470545.1 uncultured Hyphomicrobium sp.
CGGCGCCATTGCTGAGCTACTGCGCGAAAAGCTCATAGCGCGCGGCGAAGCCCGGGTGCGCGTCGAGGGGTTGAACGCCTGCGACTGGGTGCTGATCGACACGGGTGACGTCATCGTCCACGTCTTCCGTCCGGAAGTTCGCGAATTCTACAACCTCGAAAAGATGTGGCAGGCGGAGATCCCGCCGGACGCATCACGCGGCGATAGCTCGCAGCACTAGCGGCGATAGCCGAGTTTCTTGATCTGACACGGCCGAGCGTCTTGGCCGCGAGGCGTTTTATTGATGCGCATCGCAATCTCCGCGATCGGCAAATTGAAGGACGCCGAAGAGCGTGCGATTGTCCAGCGCTATGCGAAACGCCTGAGTGGCGCCGCCAAGTCCCTTGGGCTCGGCCCCCTCGATATCCGCGAATATCCGGAAAGCCGCGCCGCCGATGTCGCCGAGCGCAAACAGGACGAAGCGGCAAGGCTGCTGAAAGATATCGGCGCGGGCGATACGGTCGTCGTCCTTGAACCAACAGGAAAATCACTGAGCAGCGAATCTTTCGCGGCCTTTATTCGCGAGATGCGCGATAGCGGCGCCAAGAATTGCGTTTTCCTCATCGGCGGCCCAGACGGCCACGGCAAGGCTGTCCTGGATGCCGCGACGTTGAAACTCTCACTCGGCGGGTTCACGCTTCCCCATGGTCTTGCGCGTGTCGTATTGGTCGAACAGTTGTATCGTGCCGCGACGATTCTTTCCGGCCACCCCTATCACCGCGCATAACGACAATGGCCGACCCAACGCCTTCGCCGATTAAGTACAGCTTTCCGCCCATCGTCCCGGAGGGCGCGCGCCTCCTTATT
This sequence comes from uncultured Hyphomicrobium sp., assembly GCA_964470545.1. Classification (GTDB taxonomy): domain Bacteria; phylum Pseudomonadota; class Alphaproteobacteria; order Rhizobiales; family Hyphomicrobiaceae; genus Hyphomicrobium_B. The sequence continues at coordinate 847 of CAYYDL010000196.1, forward strand.
CTCGGCACGCTGCCGGGTGAAGAATCCCTTCGCCTTCAGCAATACTATGGCTTCTCGCGCAACCATTTCTGGGCGCTGATCGCAGCGCTATCGAGGCAGCCGCTTCCCACATCCTATGCTGAAAAAACAGCCCTGCTACACATCAACAGGTGGGCCCTCTGGGACGTGCTCGAAGGTGCGGAACGGATCGGAAGCTCGGACGCCGCCATTCGCAATCCGACGGTCAATGACTTCGCCGACTTCTTCGCCTCCTATCCCAACATTGCGACGGTCGCGTTCAACGGCCAGAAAGCCCGCGATCTATTTCACCGCTACGTCGTAAAGCCGGGCCTCGTCCCGCAAGGCCGTTTCACGTCCATTGAATTGCCCTCATCGAGCCCGCTCAACACCATTCCTTTCGAAGAAAAGCGAAATCTCTGGCAGACCAAGCTCGAAGCTTTCCTGCCGGCCGATCATCAAAACCGCCGCGCAAAATAATCGATCGCAAACTGCGGCAGAATCCGGCGCATGGCCGCCGCGAGATAGGTCGGCGTCGTGACGTAGTAGTGCCGCCGCGGCCGCGTGCTCTCGACTGCATGAATGAGCCGCTTCGTCACCGCTTCCGGTTCGAGCTTGAACGTCTGCTGTCCACCCGCTTTCATTGCCTCCAGCCGTGCGCGATACACATCGCAGTGAGGCGAATTGTCGATGTCGACTGTCGCCAGCAACCGCGCGACAGAATGTTCGACGAACCGCGATCGGATCGGGCCCGGCTCGATGAGCGCCACGTGAATCCCCGACCCCTCGAGTTCGAGCCGCAGCGACGTCGTCAACGCTTCGAGCGCGAATTTGGACGCACAATAGGCGCCGCGATACGGCGCGACGACCATCCCCAGAACAGATGAGCAATTGACGATTCGTCCCGCGCCGTTCTTACGCATCGCCGGAATGAGACGGCGCGTCAGGTCGTGCGTTCCGACGAGATTGACCTCGAGTTGCTCGCGCAGAAGCGCGGGTGACAAGTCCTCGACTGCGCCCGGCTGTCCATACGCCGCATTGTTGAACAGTGCATCGAGCTTGCCCCGCGTCAATTCGAGTGCGCGGATTGCACACGTCGCGATCGATTGGGAATCCGCAAGCTCGAGCGGCAAGGCTTCGACATTCAGAAAATTCTTGAGACGCGCGAGATCTTCAGCTTTCCGTGCCGTCGCGATGACGCGCCAGCCGCGATCGCTCATGGTGCGGGCCGCGTCAAGGCCGATACCGGATGAGCATCCCGTAATCAGAATGGACCGTGGCATTGTGCTCCCGTAAGTGCGAGCCGGTGACGGTCTGCCTTAACACGAGCCTGAGCAGTTCGTCTTTCTTAGATGTGCCGAAAGACCGGGATATCGCGCGCTCGGGGATCGTATCGGCTTCGGTGCTTGGAGCATCACTTCCTGAACTTCACGAGGGTGTGGCCGTCCTCACCCTTGAGCGTCAACGTATCGCCCTCGACGACGAACGATCGCGCAGCTTCTAGTGCCGAGAAATACTGCGCTTCGATCTCGGACTTGCCCTCGCACATCATCTTCGTTGAAGCGAGCGGCCCGATCTGCACCGCGTCGTCTTCAATCGTGATCGGACCATTGAAACGGTTGCAGCCGCCCGTGCCCGACACTTTGTCGGTCGTATAGTCGAGCGTCAGGCCTTCGACAGGCTTCCCATTGAGTTCCGTCGCAATCCACCGCGCCGTCAGCGGGCCGTCGTCGTCATCCTGACCCAGCGCTGGAACGCTGACTGCCAGGAGGGCAAGTGCACCGATGATGATCGGATGGAGATATCGCATCTCGGCTCGCCCCTTGAACTAAGCCTCGGTTAGTTGGCGCCTTCCAAAAGACGGCGCGCGATGACTTGCGCCTGAATTTCCGCAGCACCCTCGAAAATGTTCAGGATGCGCGCATCGCAGAGCACGCGGCTGATCGGATATTCAAGTGCGAAGCCATTACCGCCGTGGACCTGCAGCGCATTATCGGCATTCGCCCACGCAACGCGCGCGCCGAGCAGCTTCGCCATGCCGGCCTCGAGGTCGCAGCGGCGCCCGGCATCTTTCTGACGCGCCGAGAAATACGTCAGCTGCCGCGCGATCATTGTCTCGACCGCCATCATCACGATCTTGTTGCGCACGCGCGGGAACGAATAGATCGGCTTACCGAACTGTACGCGTTCGAGGGCGTACTTCAATCCGAGGTCCATCGCACACTGCGCCACACCGACCGCACGCGCCGCTGTTTGAATGCGCGCGCCCTCGAACGTATTCATCAGCTGCTTGAAACCCTGCCCCTCAACACCCCCGAGCAGGTTTTCCGCGGGCACCTCGAAATTATCGAAGGAAATGTCGTATTCCTTCATGCCGCGATACCCGAGAACCTCGATCTCGCCGCCCGTCATGCCCTTCGCAGGGAACGGATCTTGGTCCGACCCGCGCGGCTTTTCGGCAAGGAACATTGACAGGCCCTTGTAGCCGGGTTCGTTCGGATTGGTACGCGTCAGCACGGTCATGATATCGGCGCGGACCGGATGCGTGATCCACGTCTTCTGCCCGGTGATCTTGTAGACATCGCCGTCCTTCACCGCGCGCGTCTTGAGCGACGCGAGATCCGAGCCGGTATTGGGTTCCGTAAAGACAGCCGTTGGCAGCATTTCGCCGGAAGCGATCTTCGGCAGATACTTCTCTTTCTGCTCCGGCGTGCCGTTGTGAAGAATGAGTTCACCCGCAATCTCAGCCCGCGTGCCGAGAGAACCGACGCCGATGTAGCCGCGCGATAGCTCTTCCGAGGCAACGCACATCGATTCCTTGCCCAGCGCCATGCCGCCGAATTCTTCCGGCAGCGCAAGCCCGAAGACCCCAAGCTCCGCGAGCTTCGCAATCACATCGAGTGGAATATATTCGTTCTTGAGGTGCCACTCGTGAGCGTGCGGAATGACTTCTTCGAGAGAGAACTTTCGCATCAGATCCTGGATCTGCGCGTGCGTCTCATCGAGACCCGTATCCCCGAACGTCATCGCCTCGGGCTGCGCCGCGATCAATTCGCCGAGCCGGGCTTTCACGGTCTCCGAGCCGCCTTCGGCAACGAGATCCGCAACCGAATCCTCATACCGCCGTATATCGGCTTTCGAAACGCCCAGCGCATCCGGGCGCGCAATTTCGAGCTGACTCATCGGAATGCCGCTGGCGATCTGCGCGGCATACTCGCCAAAGGCTGCAATCAGAAGAAGCTGCTCGAATTCGCCGAACCGGCCCTCGGATTCGAGGCGGCTCGCCCAGTCGTGCATCTGGCGCAGTCCTTCGACGGTTGTCGCAAGCCATGCGAGACCGTGCGCCACATGCTGCGCTTGGTCGATTCCGCCTTCTTCCTGGATCTTGATTCGGACCCCGGCCTTTGCCGACTGCAGGATTTTGTCCGCTTGCGCCACGGCCTCTCCGCAGCGCTCGATGAGCTTCGCGGGGCCGGCGGCGAGAAGATTTGCTCCAGCCTTCATGGGCGTGACGGACATACGTTTCTCCTGAGGAATATCGATACGCAAGGCTGAACGTCGAAGCGATCGGATGCGTAGCGCGACCAATTCGCCTCTCGGGAATGTTTAGTCAACTGGTCTTGGACCGCAACAAAGGCTCACGCGACGTATCCGCGCGAAATCGGCGCAAAACAGGACCGTCAAGTCCGAGCTGAACCACGAAGAACTGCCAGCGTTTACCCTGGTAAAGCCGGTCTATTTGCCTGTGTCCAAATTGCCGCCTCCCCGCCCGGGGAGGTGCGCGATAGTGGACCAGAGCCGACCGAAACACTAGGTTCCGCGCCATAAAAGCCATAAGCGTCGGGAGCAGAAGTTACTTATGAAGCGCATGCGCAGATTGGTCGAAGCCCTATACCGGGTTTACGAGCATTCGGGCTTCGCGATGGCTGGCGCGGTCGCCTTCTCCTTCGTCGTTTCGATCTTCCCGTTCTGCATCTTTCTCGGCGCACTTTCCGGTTATTTCGGCGGCCGCGAACTTGCGCAGGACGCCATCAACCAGCTTTTCGCGATCCTGCCTGCACCCGTCGCCCAAGGCATCGCACCTCAGATCGAAGCTGTGATGGGAACGCGGCGCATCGATCTTGCGACCCTCAGCGGATTTCTAGCTCTCTTCTTCGCGACGAGCGCGGTTGAAACACTGCGCGCCGCTTTGAATGGCGCCTATCGTGTGCGCGAGAAGCGCCCCTATCCGCTTTGCCTGCTGATCAGCATGCTGTTCGTGTTCGTCAATGGAATTTCGACACTGGTTCTGACATGGGCGGTGGTCGTCGGGCCAAGCGTGGTCGGCCCCTCGATCGCATCGCATTTACCCGACAATTGGGTCCGGCTGCTGTTTGACTCGAGCGATATCGGACCGGGCATCCGCTATGGCCTCTCCGGCGCCGTGATGGCAGCCCAGCTTTTCGCACTTCACCTGCTGCTGGCAGCCGGCAAACGGCGGGTGGCCGACGTTTGGCCCGGTATCGTTCTGACGATCGTTCTCTGGCTGACGCTCGCCGGGCTCTGGTCGAACTATCTTGCGATAACGAACTATTCGCTGTTCTACGCTGGCCTGTCGCAGCTGATGATCGCGCTGATCTTCTTTCAGTTTACGGCGATCACGATCCTGCTCGGCGCCGAGCTCAACCGCGGCATCATGGAAATGAAGCGCATGCGGCGCGAAGCCGCCGAAAGAGCAGCCTTCCGCGCCGACCCGGCCCGCCGGTCCAAACTCGAACATACATAGAAAAAAACTCCTCCCGATTTCCGGAAGGAGCTTCGATATCGCGGCTTTAGCGGTGCCTTAGCGAGGCTTCGGACCGGCCTCTATAACATCCTCGACCGTCCTTAGCCCTGTCGTCGGTGCCGAGACGAGGACGGCCATGTTACCGGGCTTATGCTCGTTCTTCATCATGCGCATGTGCGCCTTGGGGATCTGCTCCCAGGAGAAGACTTCCGACATGCACGGATCGATCCGCCGCTCGATGACCAGCCGGTTGGCCTGGCTCGCCTGCATAAGGTTGGCAAAATGTGAGCCTTGCACGCGCTTCTGGTGCATCCAGAGATAACGCGCGTCCATCGTGAGGTTATAGCCGGTCGTGCCGGCGCAGATAACGACCATGCCGCCACGCTTCACGACCTGGACCGAAACTGGGATGGTCGTCTCGCCAGGATGCTCGAACACGCAGTCGACGTTGACGCCCTTACCGGTGATATCCCAGATGGCTTTGCCGAAATTGCGCATCTCCTTGAGCCACGCGTTGTATTCAGGCGTGCCAACTTTCGGAAGCTGTCCCCAGCAGTTGAAGTTCTTGCGGTTGATGACGCCCTTGGCGCCGAGTTGCATAACAAAATCGCGCTTGTCGTCGTCCGAGACGACACCGATCGCGTTAGCGCCCGACGTCGCGCAAAGCTGCACGGCGAAGGCCCCAAGACCCCCGGCCGCGCCCCAGACGAGAACGTTATGGCCAGGCCTGAGAACGTGCGGACGATGCCCGAAAAGCATGCGATAGGCGGTTGCAAGCGTCAGCGTATAGCAGGCGCTTTCTTCCCACGTGAGATGCTTCGGCCGCTCAAGAAGCTGGCGATCCTGCACGCGGCAGAACTGCGCAAAAGATCCATCTGGCGTCTCATAGCCCCAGATCCGCTGCGACGGTGAGAACATCGGATCGCCGCCGTTGCACTCTTCGTCGTCGCCATCGTCCTGATTACAATGGACAACGACTTCGTCGCCGACCTTCCAGCGCTTCACTTTCGAACCGACGGCCCAGACAATGCCCGAAGCATCGGAACCCGCGATGTGATAGGGGAATTTGTGGACATCTCGGATCGGCGAAATAGGGACACCGAGCGAAGCCCAGACGCCGTTGTAGTTGACGCCCGCCGCCATCACGAGAACCAGAACGTCGTGGCTGTCGAGTTCCCACGTGGGAACGACCTCCATCTGCATGGCTTTGTCAGGCTCGCCATGGCGTTCCTCGCGGATCGTCCAGGCATACATGTTCTTGGGAACATGCCCGAGCGGCGGTATTTCCCCGATCTCATAGAGGTCTTTCCGAATTCCCCCGGAGACCGATTGCGCATCGGAAACAGTCTTTGCTGCCAAGTTCTGGCTCGACATTGGTGTTGCGTCTCCCGACCTTTCCCCGCGATGAGGGCCGTTATGGCTCATCTTCTTCGCGTTTGTCCCCTGCCCAGCGCGGGGATCGACGTATCAAGCACGTTTTTGCGTTGCAATGAAGGGGTTAGCCTGCGGTTAACTTCCACGCAATTCCTCCTTAACGTGCGAACGCTAGGTTTATCGGCGCGTTATCTTTCTCTGGCCGATTTGGACCCCATTGAATGCAAGACCTCTGGTGGCAGTTCCGGGACACCGATTCTTTCACCGTCTGCACGGCGGTGACATTCGCTGCCATAATCTGTTGGTTCATCCACGAGATCGTCGGTTCGCCGACGCTCGCTTGGCTCTCCACCCCCCTTTTAGCAGCGGGTGGTATCGTTGCCCCTACCCTACTGGCCCAGCAAATGATTACCCTTTCGTACGACCAGACCGTCAATACGGTCTCGGCGACGGCACTCGGAACGCTTGCGGCGCTGCTATTGATCCTGTGCTCCAATTGGCTCTGGACGCTCTTTGTCGAATGGCGCGTCAGCCGAACGAAGCTGCCGGCGCTACCGACTCGTCCCCGACGCAGCCGCGGCTGACGCTATTCAGGCCTCGGAAAGCGCGGCGAACTGCCGGTTTTGCCTTTTCCGGCCCTTCGGTTACTTTATGAAATTCCCTGTGTCATTGATCAAAGCCTAGGGGCGCCCTTTCGATGTCGGACAAAATCGTGCGCGACAAGCCGTGGCTGTTCCGGACCTATGCCGGACACTCGACCGCCGCCAAGTCGAATGCGCTCTATAAGAAAAACCTCGCCAAGGGGCAGACGGGTCTTTCGATTGCTTTCGACCTGCCGACCCAGACGGGCTACGATTCCGATCATGAGCTTGCACGCGGCGAGGTCGGAAAGGTCGGCGTCCCTGTTTCACACCTGGGCGATATGCTGACGCTGCTCGACGGCATTCCGCTCGATCAGATGAACACCTCAATGACGATCAACGCGACGGCCGCTTGGCTTCTGTCGCTCTATATCGCCGTCGCCGACCAGACCGGCGCGCCGCGCGAAAAGCTGACCGGCACGATCCAGAATGACATCATCAAGGAATACCTCTCGCGGGGAACCTACGTCTTCCCGCCTGAGCCCTCGCTGCGGCTGATCAAGGACACAATTGTCTTCTCGACAAAGAACGTTCCGAAGTGGAATCCGACGAACGTCTGCTCCTACCATCTGCAGGAAGCGGGAGCGACGCCGGTCCAGGAGCTTGCCTACGCGCTCGCAACCTCGATCGCCGTCCTCGATACGGTTAAGGCATCCGGCGAAGTCCCGGAAAAAGAATTCGGCAATGTCGTCGGACGCATCTCGTTCTTCGTCAACGCCGGAATGCGTTTCGTTACCGAAATGTGCAAGATGCGCGCCTTCGGCGAGCTTTGGGACGAGATCACGCGCGAACGCTACGGCGTGACCGATCCGAAGCACCGTATGTTCCGTTACGGCGTACAGGTAAACTCGCTCGGCCTTACTGAACCGCAGGCCGAGAACAACGTCTATCGCATCCTGATCGAGATGCTCGCCGTCACGCTGTCGAAGAACGCGCGCGCGCGCGCCGTGCAACTTCCGGCCTGGAACGAAGCCCTGGGGCTTCCGCGCCCCTGGGACCAGCAGTGGTCGCTCCGCATGCAGCAGATCGTGGCCTATGAGACGGATCTGCTCGAGTATGGCGATATCTTCGACGGCTCTGTCGAAATTGCGAAGAAAGTGGCAGCCTTGAAGGAAGAGGCAAAGGCCGAACTCGCCACCATCGAAAAGCTGGGCGGCGCCGTCGCCTCGATCGACTACATGAAACGCCGTCTCGTCGAGAGCAACACAAGCCGCCTCTCGCAGATCGAAAGCGGCGATTTGATCGTCGTCGGCGTCAACAAGTTTACCGAAACCGAGCCATCGCCGCTCTCCGGCGGCACTGATGCGATCATGGTTGTCGATCCCGCCGTCGAAGCCGAACAGATCGGCAAGTTGAAGGCATGGCGCGAAGACCGGGATGCAAAGAAGGCCGCTGCGGCGCTGGCCGAGGTCGAACGCGCCGCCAAGGAAGGCCGCAACATCATGGAGTCGTCCATCGAAGCGGCCAAAGCGGGTGTCACGACAGGCGAATGGGGATCGGCGCTTCGCAAGATCTTCGGCGAATACCGCGCCCCGACCGGCGTCGCCCAAGCCGCCGTGGCGCGCGACAGCACAGAGTTGGAAGCCGTCCGCGCTACGGTCGAGGAAGTCTCCGATCGGCTAGGCCGCCGCATCAAATTCCTCGTCGGCAAACCGGGCCTCGACGGCCACTCGAATGGCGCCGAACAGATCGCCGTCCGCGCCCGAGATGCCGGCATGGAAGTCGTCTACGAGGGCATCCGACTGACGCCAGCCCAGATCGTCCGCGCCGCGGTCGATGAAGGCGTGCACGTCGTCGGTCTCTCGATCCTGTCGGGCTCCCACGTTCCGCTCGTCAAGGATGTGATGGAGCGCATGCGCAAGGAAGGACTGGATGACGTCCCTGTCGTCGTCGGCGGCATCATTCCGCCGGAAGACGCCAAGACGTTAAAGGCCTTCGGCGTCGCGGCGGTCTATACGCCGAAAGACTTCCAGCTCAACGACATCATGGCCGATATCGTGAAGCT
>CAYYDL010000197.1:0-2839 GCA_964470545.1 uncultured Hyphomicrobium sp.
GGCTTTCTTCTCTTTGCTATGACCGGAGACGACTTTCCAAGAAATGCCGCAGAAGCCAAGGACGCGGGGATAATCTGTCTTGCGAACTCGCGACGTGTTAGCTTCATACGCATACTGCTGACCAGCGCCGCCTTCGTCCTATTCCGGAATCCATCGCGCTCGCTGTCGACCCTCTATCGCAAGATTCATGGAAGGTGTCCGGTACCAGCATCCATGAAGGTCGCGCAAATATTTCTATGCGCCTTTGACTTGCACGGAATGCGGCGGCGCTACGTCAATCACCTTCTTGTCGGCAATGTAATCAGCGACCACGTCCCAGATCGCCGGCCCCTGGGTGCCTTTGTTGACGCTTGCCCAGCCACCTATCTTGTACTCCTTGTCTGGCTCAATGGGTTTGCCGGTTCGCAAAAGCGTAAGATCGGATATTCTCTTGCCCATCTCTTTGGAGACATCGATGGCGTAGCTGATGCCACCGCAGCGCACCATATCTCCGCCCTGTTGATAGTAAGGGTCCGGATTAAAGATGTTATCCGCGATGTCCTCCAATACGGCCTTGAGACGTTCTCCTGTCATCGTTGTCCGATAACATTCTGGATAAGTCATCGCCGTTGCATTCGTCACGTGCTCGAACGAAATCGGCTCGCCCGGCAAAACGCCCGGTCCCCAACGAAATCCCGGAGACAACGCGATCTCGACATCGCGACGCTCCAATATCGCGTCGCAGATAACGGTGTCGAGCGTCCCGTCGAAGTTGCCGCGCCGATAGAGAAGGTCGTTGGAATGCCCGAGCGTACGGCTCAGGTCATTCTTGTAGGCGTCGCGAGATTTCTCCACGACGTCCCGCACTTTTTCGTCCGACTTGATGGCGTCCGAGAATATCGGGATGAGCCGATAGTGGAAGTCCTTGATTTCCCTGTTCTGTACGTCGAGATCCAGACGAGAAACGAATTTCCCGTTGGAGCCCGATGAAACGATCAAAGTCTGCCCAACCTTTGTGATCTCGGGGATCGCATCGTGCGTATGGCCACTCAGAATGACGTTAATACCCGGCACGCGGCCGGCGAGCTTCCGATCGACATCGAACCCGTTGTGAGAGAGCAGGACGACGAGATCAGCACCGTTCGCTTTTAAAGTCTGCACTTCTTCGGCAAGCTCTTTCTCCCGGATACCGAATGTCCAGTTTGGGATGAGCCAGCGCGGATGCGCGATCGGCGTAAAGGGAAATGCTTGGCCGATCACTCCGATCTTGACGCCGTTGCGCTCGAAGACGTGAGACGCCTCGAAGACCTTCTCTTCGAATTCGTTGTCGCGGACATTTTGCGCCAGAAACGGGAATCCGAGCTTATTTACGGCGGAGCGCACGCGGTCCTCGCCTAACGTGAACTCCCAGTGAGCCGTCATTGCGTCCGGCTTCAGAAGCGCCATGACGTCGATCATATCCTGTCCGGCGGTCTTCAATGACACCCAGCTGTTGGTCCAAGTATCCCCGCCATCGAGAAGCAGTACCCGATCTCCACGTTCCGCCCGTATGGCGTCGACCACATTCGCGATCCGATCGAGGCCACCCATGGCACCGTAGGTTTTAGCGAGTTCAGAGAAATCATCGGCGGTCAAAGCATAGGCGAGCGCCGTATCCGGCTTGATATGGAAGTAATCCCGGAATGCTGCATTGACGATATGAGGCGGCTTCCCCTTTGCCGCGCCGACTCCGATATTGACCGATGGCTCGCGAAAATAGATCGGCTTCGTCTGACCATGGATGTCTGTCAAGTGAAGAAGCGTAACGTTCCCGATGCCGTCGAACGCCAGCAATTCATCTTGGGTCAATCGCGCATCTGATGCGAGCGCGCGGACGGACAGCCCCATGCGCGCGGCGATAACGGCAGCCGCAGATGCGGCTGCAAAAAATTCCCGGCGCGAAACCATTCCGTTTCCTCGCTATGATGTGATGTAAATCGGGCAGCGCGCGGCCTGAGTGGCCTAGCTTACCGTGACTTGCTGCTGCGCCTTGTACGTCGTCCCGTTATCATCAAACCACGTGAATTCGAACACGCCGGTTTTCGGGACGCGGACATAGAAAGACTGATAGGGATTGGCGGAAATGGCCGGATGCCAATCGACGCTGAAGATCTCCTGCCCATCAAACGTCGCAGTGAACTTGTTTATGATGTGCCGCGGAATGAGCTTTCCGGTCGAATCTTTTCGATAGCCACTTTCCATATCGTGGCTGATGAGGGTTTTTACCTCGACGACGTCGCCGGCCTTGGCGGTTTTTGGCATTCTCACTCGGGGTGTGACGGTCAGTGCCATGCTGGTTGATCCTTAATTGGCCAAATCTGTGCTTATAATCTCAGCCGCCGCAGCCACCGATCGTGACTTTGACTTCCTTGCGGGCGATATAGGCATCGCCGTTCGACATGATCGCGAGTGCCGTGACGCGTTGGGTTTGAGCAAGCCGCATCCGAACCTGTATCGCCGCTTTGGGGCACAACGGCGTAAAGGTGTAATCAGCAACCTGCACGTTAGGATTGCTTTCGGCGAAAATGTGTACCGACTTCACGTAGTCGCTTTCGGTCATGGGGCTTTGCACATCGAAGCCGAGCGGAACGACCAGGCCGTTCTCTGCAATCGTCGGCAAGTCGAGCGTGATGCGGCCTTCGGTCGGTTTCTTGCCGCCGGTCATCTTTTGAATAATCGTCTCGACATCCGCAGCGTTTGCAAACGCGGTGCCGGCGGTGGCGAGGGCGATTGCTCCCGCAGCCGTCAATTTCAAGAAGACGCGACGTGTCTGTGCGTCGCTCAAACTGTCCATCAGCTATCTCTCCAAGGGCATCAACAG
>CAYYDL010000198.1:0-3037 GCA_964470545.1 uncultured Hyphomicrobium sp.
CATCGCGGCCATGCGGCTCATGCGCGTGTCGAAGAATGTCGGCATGTTCCGCTTCAGGCTGTCATTCTCCGCAGCGATCTTTTCAGCGACGGCCGATGAATTTTCTCTTTGCGGCGCGCGCGCGACGGGCGGCGGCTCAAGCATACGCCCGTGGACAGGCTCGAATGGAATGACCGTACGCGAGCGGTCGCGCTCCTGTGGTGCTCCTGATGCCAAAGCTTCACTTAGCCTCCCGAGTAAATTGGGCCGCGCAGTGTTCGATTGTGCCGGAGCCTTGAAGATCGCCGGCAGTTCGAAGTCCGCGGCTTCATCTGCGATGGCGCTTCGCCCGCGCAGCGTGGCAACGCGCGCTTCACGCCTTTCGCTCTCAAACATCGGCGCTCGATCGGCAATGCTCGTGCGGATCGAGGCCAGAATGTCTTCAACGTCGTGTTTCGCTCCGTTCATCGTTGTCATGACGCATCCTCTTCTGCGTACAAACTTTAAATCGCAGAACCGCGTCGGCAGCCCCGTTGTTGCCCCTCCGGTTCGTCGTTGCTGGATTGGGTTTGCTCGCCGCAGCGCGTATGACCCGTTCCAGTGACGTACAGGGGACCGACGTTTTCGCGCTTTCGTTCGATGCGGCCCCCCGCTGAAGGAGACGCTAGGGCGGGCTCGCGGCAACCGTGTGGCGAAAGCAACGCGCAAGAAAAAATTGTTTTTCGCAACAGAATGCCGCGAAGGCGCGCGCTGCCGCTCTCTCCAAGGCAAGAGCCGCGGAGAGAACGTTCGCGCTGCTTATCAATGCACTAGTCCTTCGGGCTCTTTTGGTTCGGCAGGAGCCGTTCCGACATCTCGCGGCGCAGGGCGCGCTCGACGATCTTGGGCATATTTTCCGCGAGCCACGTCTTCAGCAGCGGACGCAGCAAATCCGCGACGGCGTCTTCCATCGCGCGATCAGGGCCGTCTGAAGTCGTCGCGGGCAGCATGCTGTGCGACGCCGCCTCTTCGTTGCGATCGGAAGCCTCATGCTGCGGCGGCGTTTCCTTCAGACGATCGCTTTCCGGCGCACGAACCGGCTCGGGGACGACTTCCGCAACAGGAATGAATGGTTCGGGTGGTGGCGCCGGCTGGAATGCATTCGAGAGAGGCTCGAGCTTTCGTGACGGCCCAAGGGTGGCCGAGACGCTCGGGAATGCAAACGTTGGGCGCGATTTCGCGGGCGTCGCTTCCGGTGACGGCGCGATGTCCGATATGCGATCGGAAGCGGCAAAACCGGGCGCGGGCGGACTTACGGCCGATCCGTTTTTTGGCTTATCCATCTCCACGTGCCCCGTCGTGCGGGCGAACCCGGCGGAGGACGGCACATCGAACGGAGATGAGGGAGATGGCGCAGACGACGGCGACACTGCTGCGGAAGCCGCGGGTGCCGGTCGCGGCGGCTCAGACTTGGCGGCGAATGGCGACGGTCCCAAATCGAATGCGAACGGATCAGTGGTATCCGTGCTTGCATCGCTATCTGTCGGCGCAGTTTCGCGCTTCTCATTTCGAAATGCTTTTGCGTCCTTGCGGTCGTCGGCCGCAGCGTCTGTTGGAGAACTGGTGCGACCCTCCCGAAGTGCGTTCAGATCTTCGCTCAGCAGTTCCGAAAGTTGTGCTTCGATCCGTGCGGTGTCGGACGCGGATTCCGCGGCTAATTTCGGTGCATTGCGTTCGGATTCATCTGCTATCGTCGTCGTCGGCACATCGTCTTCGGCGATTGGCGACACTTCCTCAACAGAAGCGACTTCCTCCGTAACGGTTTCGACGCTTGCCGCGTCGATCGCGATGATTTCGTCGGGCGCGGGGGTTGGACGCTCCGGCGACGCCGTCAGCGCCTCCTGCTTCTCGACCGGCTCAAGAGTCGTCTCCTTTGGCCGGGACTCCGCTGCGGAGGGAACGTCTTCCTTGACCCGAAGGGTATCCTTCGCGCGCGCCGTCTCCTGCTCGCGAAATGCCGGGGCTGATTCCCGCATCGGAAAGGAGGGTTTTGGCGACCGGGCATCGTCGCGGGACAAGCGGGAAGACGGCCCTCCGACGGCGAAACTTCCCGCTGGCGCGCGTGACGGCGTCCCCACGGGCGCATGATACTCGCTGGCCGGCTCCGGCTCGACGGGCTGAGACGACTTGAGAAACGCTTCCCGTGTCATAAATCCGCTGCGCGGCTGCGGCGAAGAGGTCGGCAGCGGGGCTGCTTTCGGTGAGGGAGTGTTGTAAGGCGCCCCAGGCCTCGCCGCCGCCGTGGACGTTCGCAACCCTGACGAATCCTCCGCTATGATCTTGCGGATCGAGGCGAGGATCTCCTCCATGCTCGGCTCGGCGTTGGATTCAAGTCTCGACATACTTTACCTTCTTCGCAACTAAGCCGCCTTTGACAGACGTCCGCATTCTGCCGCGCCACGGATCTTGCGCCTCTCAAGTCGAATCAGCGGCGCGGCGCCCCTATCGGGCGATATGGTGGCAGGTCACGGAAAATCCGCAACAATCTCCAGAGTAGTTATCCCCCGAGAGCGGCACTCTCAAGGCGGCGCGGAGACGCTGGAATGTAAATTCGCCCTGTCGCGGGAATCCAGCCCCGTCAACGGTCAAACGGACCTCTGCCGATTACTTGATCGGCTTGACGTCGACATGCTCCTGGCGCCCGTCGTCGTGGGTGATATCGATGCCCCACCACTTGTTGCGCACTTCCTGGTAGTGAACCTCGGGATTATAGACCGGGGTTGCAGCGCCGACTTCAGAAACGCTCAGACGTCCGATCGCCGAAACCAGCGTATAGGCGGCTACCAGAATATTCCGCTTCGTCGTCTCGAGGTTCACCTGCGACTGCAGCAATTCCTGCTGCGCGTTCAAGACGTCGAGCACGGTACGCTGGCCGACGCGTTCTTCTTCGCGGACACCGTTCAAAGCCGTGGTATTGGCGACGATCGATGCCTTATCCGACACCGCCTGCGCCTTGAAGCCCTGAAGCTGCGCCCACGCCTGGACGACCTGCGACTGCGCGGAAGAGCGTGCAACCTCG
>CAYYDL010000199.1:0-2413 GCA_964470545.1 uncultured Hyphomicrobium sp.
CAGCGCATACATCGCGTTTGCGATGTTGTGTTTCACCGTGGTTTCATCGACGCCCAGACGTTGCGCGATTTCCTTGCGCGATAGCCCTTCGACCTTTTTCATCACCAATGCATCGCGATATGGCTTAGGAAGATGATCGAGAGCGCCCTGCAGGCGGCGCAATTCTTCCCGCGCGATGATCGTGCGGTCCGGTCCGGGCTCGTCTATCGCCACGCCCAATGCATCCAGATCGGACACCGCTTCGAACGAAACGATGTGTTCGCGACGTGCGCGATCGATCAGCAGATTGCGCGCGGTGGCGAAAACGAAGGGTTTGACCGGCTGTGGAATCCGCTCGTTGGCGGCTTCGAACACGCGGACGTAAATGTCCTGGCACAGATCGTCGATCTCGCTTTGATTGCGCCAGGAACGGCGTAAAAACTGTATCAACGCGGCCTCCAAGGGCAGCACTTCGCGGATGAACCAAGCCTCGACGTCGGACGTGCTCATAGCCTCGCCCGAAAGGGACGATCCAGCGCCGGGACGCCTTGTGTCTGGTGTCTCAACCATCCCCCGCCAGTTTCCTGCCTCTCGGGGTTAGAAGTCAGAACTGCACTCGGTAGAACGATCCGCAGATGCGTTTGACGGAAATTCTCTCGAAAAAATTTCTGTCGGGATCGGAAAATCCGAGGAAATCGGCGGAAATTTTCTGCGATTTGGCGGTCGAAAGTCTTCCGCGAAGGCGCAAGTGCGCGGCCCTTGCGCTGTCTTCAACAGGCTGCTTGGCGACCTGAATAGCCCTCGAATTTGGAGACCGAGCGCATCCATTTTCGCGTTTCCCCGCCCCAAGAATCGCGCCATCCGCACTCCGTGGGAAGGCAAATTTTCATTCAAATCGGAGTCCGTAGACGACGTTTTGAGTCCCCGATTTGGGTGAGCGGCGAGGTCAATCCGGCGATTTCTTGCACGAGAATCTCGGGGGAAATTCACGCGCGCAGCGCAGAGACATGCCCTTCGCTCGCCCTCGGCTTAGGAAGTGAATGCGCAGGGTTGAGGCGAAAGCAGAGTCAGAAAACGTGACGGCAAGATAAAGGCGTTCGCCTGATGATGTTCGCGTGGCTAAGGTGTTGTCTTCACACTGGTTTTGGAACGAGTGAAAACGACAACAGGGAAAAGTTGGCGTCAACCCACATCTAACCGTCTGTTCTACCGCGACTTGTTTTGACTCTGTTGAAACTACCGTCGCGCTTCCAAATATTCTTGCAGATGAGCGACGACGATGAATGGAAATTCCGCCCCAAGATCGGGCGGCCGCGCGGCCAAGCGAGATCGCGTGCCCTGCCCTACAGCAAGCGTGTCCTCGAAGCAGTCGCGCGTGAGAGCCGCAGAGGCGCACGCGTTGGTCCTGACCCGAAGAAGACGAGCGGCCGCTACAACAAGCAGGGGCGCGGTGCGCGCGTCGCGGCTTCGCTGCCGCGCGCCTATGGCGGTTGGTACAACGATGGCGGGATCTGCTTTCGCGGCCGGCGCGTCATCGTCAAGGCGCGGGTGGTCAAGCTGCACGGGAGCCGGAGCCGCGCCGCCTACGCCCACCTGCGCTATCTCCAGCGCGATGGCGTGGAGCACGACGGGTCGCGCGGACAGCTCTATTCGTCCTTCGAGGACGAGACGGATGGCGCGAAGTTCCTGGAGCGCAGCGAGAACGACCGGCATCAGTTCCGTTTCATCGTTGCTCCGGAAGACGTGGCCCGGCTGAGCGACCTGCAAGCCTACACGCGCTCCCTCATGCGCCAGATCGAGCAGGATCTGGAAACGAGCCTCGATTGGGTGGCGGTCGATCACCACAACACGTCTCACCCGCACAGCCATATCGTTGTGCGCGGCATCACCGGGGAAGGCCGGACGCTCAACATCGCGGGCGATTACATCGCTCACGGCATCCGGCATCGCGCGTGCGACCTGATGGATCGGACTCTAGGCCCGCAAAGCGAGCTGGAGGTCCAGCAGAAGCTACAGTCCGAAGTCGAGCAGGATCGGCTGACACGGCTGGACCGTGTTCTGCGCGAAGCCGCAAACGACGATGGCGTCCTCAATCTCACGCCGGCTATCGAACAGGCCAAGCTCGCGGGCGCCGACCGATACATGCTGATCGGCCGCCTCAAGAAGCTCGAACGGATGGCACTGGCCGAGGAAATCGAACTTGGCGAATGGAAGCTCCATGCTTCCACCGAACGCATCCTGCGCGAAATCGGCGAGCAGGGCGACATCATCAAGACCATGCACCGGGCGCTCACAAAAGAGGGTGTGGTGCGCGGCACCGATCAATACCTGATCCATGGGCGATCCATCGGGCGCGAGCCGATCATTGGCCGCGTGGTCGGAAAGGGCTTGGCGGAGAACGAACTCTCCGATCACGTTCGGCTGGTGGTGGATG
>CAYYDL010000200.1:0-3924 GCA_964470545.1 uncultured Hyphomicrobium sp.
GGCGTCGTCTGCCCATCGGGATATTTCGTGATCTTCGGAATGTCGTCACGCGCATACGATTTCGGATACCCGGTAACGGGATCGTCGTAGAGAACACATACGATCTTAGCCATCTCAAACTCCATTCATGAAAAAGGCCAAGAGAAAACGCTTCGTCCGTATAGGTCCGAACGACTGACAACCTGTCGGTGAGGGTGATACGACGAGGCTCTCGTCAGCCCCGGGTTTCGCTCCTCTTCGCGCTTCCTCGCTTGATGCCGGCTATTGCAAGCTCTTCCTCGACCAAGCGCGCGAGTTGTCGGGCCTTGTGTGCCGGACGGTCAAACGAATGAGATCTCTAGGCTGATCGATATGATCGATCAGTCCGCCACAACGAGAGCAGGCGCGAAAAGATCGTCCTGGTCGAGACGCGAGGCGCAACGGATGAGGGCGTGCGCGAGAGGAGAGAGCGGATCGCGGTCCGAGACGACAAGACCGATGGCTTGGCTGTGCCGAGGCTCGGTCAATTCAACGAGCGCCAACTCTTTGCAACCTCTAAAAATGTAAGAAAACGTATGCGGGATGATGCTCGACCATTCGCCCGCGCAAACGTGCGAGCAGATGGCGAGATACGAATTCGACGTGACAGATGGCGCGAGCTTCAGTCCAAGAGACTCCGCGAGCTTGTTAAGAACGCGTCTGTTCTGCATGCTTTCGTTTAGCAGACAGAGGTTTTCGGCAACCGCTTCCTTCCACGAGACAACATCGCTCTGTGCCAGCGGGCTGTCGATGTGCGTGACCAGAAAATAGCGCTCGCGATAGAGCGGCGTTTTGCGGACGTTCGAAAGTGGCTCGTTTTCCAAATAGGTCAGGCCGGCATCGAGTTCGAACTTATCGATGCCCGCTTGGATCTCGACCGACGTCATCGAGAAAACATCGACGGTAATACCGGGATGCTTGGCACAAAACGGCGACGTCAGCCGGGCGACAGCAGGCATCGCCGCTGGAATCACTCCGAGCCGTAACGTTCCCTTCAAGCCATCGCGAATTCCGGCGACATCTTGCTTGAGGCTTTCGTAGTCGGAGATGATCTGTGAGGCCCACGTCACCACACGTTCGCCTTCGGGCGTCAGGCCGATAAATCGCGGTCCACGCAAAACCAGGCGCATGTCGAGCTCGCGCTCGAGTGCCTTCAGGCCCGCCGACAGTGTCGATTGGGTAACGTGGCATTTCTCGGCCGCACGCGTGAAATGCTTCTCCCGCGCGAGAGCTAGCAGATAACTCATCTGCCTGACAAACATAGCATCTGTGCTCCAGATTCCACATCGAAATAGTCAAACAACTATTTCGAACCAAATGGATAGTGCTCCGCGACGTTCTTGTCCACCTTGGATAGGAAGCGCTAACCTCATCTGTCCGCTGAAATCCGACATTGGATTATTGCGTCGTCCATGGCAGGCGCATGCGGATTTCTGTCTAGCGACGAGACAATCCATGGAGAAGGAGTTGACCAGCAGACATCCCAGATCGTCGAACGAGGCAAGCTGATCGACGAAAAGCCGTCGCTGAGGCGCCGCCGCATTTGGTTTTTCCGACCAGCCTTCACATGCAGAGGAACGCGGGATCTGGCCAAGCGGCCGACCACATTTGGAGGCCAACGGAGAAGAGACTGGCTATTCTTTATTCGCCGCGCACGGGCATTTTGCCCGCCAAGCCTCGGCGCCCCTTCATTTCCGGATGAGAACGATGCAAACTCCCCTCAAAAACGGGAGGTGGCCATGCGTCTTCTTACGCTGCTGATCATTCGGCTCATGGCGGTTGTGCTGCTTTGTCTTGCAGCCGCCATCGGTTGCTTGGTCTGGGATGCTCATCGGTCAATCGAAAGCGATGTCGCCTCCACTGCGGCGCGTGTAAACCAGCGCCTTCAGGCACTTTATTGGCAGCAACTCCTCTGGCGCAATGGAACACAGCGTGGAACGCTCATGCCACTTCCGGAATGGGACACCGTCGATACCCAAAGCATCATTTCGCCAGGTGTGTGTGTCACGTTCGGCCTTCCGGGATCTGACCGCCACAAACTCTGCAGCCAGGTCGAGGCGCTAGGTCCGACCGCGCCGGGCTGGTTCGCAGCGACGTACCTCTCACTTCTGGGAGCAGATAAGCCCATCGCGCAGTCCCTCTCGATCCATGACGAGAGCGCTGGACTTATTGTAACGATTGCGGATCCGGATGCGACGCTTCGGCGGGCGTGGCGTGAAATTTCCACCGTTGTGAACGTCGCGATCATGCTGGCAGCGGGGATTGCCTTTCTAGCTGCACTTATGATCGGTCATGCTTTGATGCCGGCACGGGCTATCATAACCGCGCTCAAGAAGCTTGAAGAAGGGCAACTCGGTCTGCAGCTCGGCAAGTTCAAGAGCACCGAGTTCAATCACATTGCAAATGCCGTCAACCGCCTCGCTGGGACGCTTCGACAGACGAATGCCGAGCGTATGGCGCTCACGGCACGGCTGTTCCAGGTTCAAGAGGAAGAACGAAGGTCCATCGCGCGGGACCTGCACGATGAATTCGGCCAGGCCCTCACTGCCACCGCCGCTCTTGCGACGGTCATCGAGACGAACGCGCCACCCGATCGGCCGGACATCGCTCAGGACGCCAGGGCGATCGCCAAAACGCAACAGCGCATGATGGGTGCCCTACGAACGACGCTGGTTCGCCTGCGCTCGCAGAGTATCGAGGAAGTCGGGTTGGAGGCCAGCCTTCGGCAACTCATCACCGATTTCAACGCACAATCGAAGAGCGGGACTGTATTCCGGCTGCAAATGACCGGACGATTGGCCGAACTTCAAAAGCGCATCGCGATAGATCTTTATCGTATCGTCCAAGAATGCCTGACGAATGCGAGTAAGCATGGTCGTCCGACAGAAGTCAGTGTGCATCTTGAACATCGCGCGTTCCGAGATCCTCACATTGCGCTCACGATTGAAGATGACGGCGGCGGAGATATCAGCCGGATACACACATCATCAGGCCACGGGATACTCGGCGTGCGCGAGAGACTAGCGGGGCTCGGAGGTTCTCTGTCGATTGCCAATGCGCGGCGCGGGATCAGAATTTTTGCGATGGTGCCTCTGGGCCCCGAAGCGATTTGCGCATGACCCGTATTTCCATACTCCTGGTCGATGACCATCCGATCGTGCGGGAGGGATACCGGCGGCTCTTGGAAATGCGTCCGCAATTTTCCGTCTGCGCGGAAGCCGAGGATGTGACGCAGGCGTACGTAGCTTACAAAACGCATCACCCCGATGTCGTTATCTTGGATCTCACGCTGCTCGGCGCGAGCGGAATAGAGGCTTTGCGGCGAATCCGCGAATTCGACAAAGACGCCAAAATCCTGATCTTCACAATGCACTCTGGTTCTGCTTTCGCTCTAAAGGCCTTCGAGGCCGGCGCCAGAGGTTACATCACCAAAAGCAGTCCACCCGGCGAACTCATCTGTGCCGTCGAAATCGTCGCCGAGGGTGGCCGGGCGATGAGCGAGGACATTTCCCGCGCTCTCGCGGCTGATCGTTTGAGCGGCGGCCGCCCTGCGATCGATGAGCTCACACCACGGGAGATGGAGGTTTTGAGGCTCGTCGCGACCGGCCTCAGCAGCGAGGCAATTGCAGGCCTTCTCAATCTTAGCCTCAAGACCGTGCGCAATATCCACTATGCGGTTAAGGCAAAGATCGGCGCCGAGAACGATGCGCATCTCGTTTGGCTTGCTCTGGCAGCCGGACTTATTCCCGCCGACCAACTCGCGTCGAATAGCGCGTGACGCGGGCATTTTGCCCGGACCGTGCGGGCACCGTGCTCTGGTGTGCCGGCAAACCTTGGGCAATTTTCCTTCCGGGAACACCGACGGGTACCGAGGCAAATCAACTTCAGCCTTAAACTGAAGCGCCC
>CAYYDL010000201.1:0-1579 GCA_964470545.1 uncultured Hyphomicrobium sp.
TGCGGTTTCTGCCAAGCCGGCCAGATCATGCAGGCAGTTTCGCTGCTCGCCAAGAACCGCGCGCCATCCGACGCCGAAATCGTCGAAGCGATGTCGGGAAACATCTGCCGGTGCGGCTGCTATCAGCGTATTCATGAAGCCGTTCGTCTCGCCGCGGGAGGCGTTTGATCATGCTGCATTATCTCAAAAACGAAGCGGATTCTGCTACCGAGATGAAATCTGTTGCCGAGATTTTAAACGTCAGTCGCCGCGGTGTGCTCGGCGGAATTCTTGGCGCTTCGACTTTCGTCATGGCTGTGCGCTTTGCCCCGGCAGAGGCGCGCGAGGCATTGAAGCCCTATCCGACTGGCGGGCTCAATATGCCGAGCGGCGTCGTTTCGGATCCGCATGTCTTCATCGCCATCGCCGCGACCGGCGACGTGACGATCGTCACCCACAGAAGCGAGATGGGAACCGGCATCCGGACGAGCTTGCCGATGGTTGTCGCCGATGAAATGTGCGCAGACTGGTCTCGCGTGCATCTCGTGCAGGCACCCGGCGACGAGCCGAGATACGGCAACCAGGATACGGATGGATCGCGCAGCATGCGCCACTTCATCCAGCCGATGCGCCAATGCGGTGCCGCGATGCGTCAGATGCTGGAAGCCGCAGCAGCCGCAAAATGGGGTGCCGACGCCGCTCTTTGTCGTGCGCGCAATCATGAGGTCGCTCTGCTCGGCAAAGACGGCAAGGAGACAGGCAAGGTCCTGGGGTTCGGCGAACTCGCTGAAGCAGCGCTGGCGCTTCCGGTGCCCGCGCCGGAGACGATTCTCTACAAGTCGCCCGACGAATTCACTCTGATGGGTAAGGGCGAAGTCCAAATCGTTGATCTTCACGATATCACGACGGGCAAGGCCGGTTATGGCGCCGATACGCGTCTGCCCGGCATGAAGTTCGCGGTCGTCGCAAGGCCCGCTGTCGTCGGCGGCAAGGTGAAATCCTATGACGCGTCCGCAGCGCTGAAGATCCCGGGCGTCCATTCCGTGCAAGAGATTGAAGGTGTTTTCACCGTTCCAAGAAAGTTTGGTCAGCTCGGCGGCATCGCCGTCGTCGCGGACACGACCTTTGCGGCGATACAAGGTCGTGATGCGTTGACGATCGAATGGGAGGACGGCCCCAATACCACATACGATACGGACACGTTTACCGCCGAGATGTCGGCAACGGCTGCAAAGCCTGGCAAAGTTCTGCGCAATCAGGGCGATCCCGACGCCGCCTTCGCAAACGCCAAGGATGTCATAACTGCAGAATACCACGGCCAGCACATGGTGCAGGCGCCGATGGAACCGCTAGTCGCGATTGCGCGCATCGTCGATGGCAAAGCCGAGATCTGGGCGTCGGTTCAGAGCCCTTACGGTGCACGCAAGGATATCGCTGCTGCACTGAAAATGCCGGTCGAGAATGTGACCGTCCATGTCTCCTTGCTTGGCGGAGGCTTTGGCCGCAAGTCGAAGTGGGACTTCATGCTGGAAGCTGCTCTCGTCTCACAGAAACTCGGTGGAACACCGGTGCTGCTGCAGTGGACGCGCGAGGACGACAT
>CAYYDL010000202.1:0-1898 GCA_964470545.1 uncultured Hyphomicrobium sp.
GGGGCGAAACTCCATGAGCCGCGCGACGTAGCGCGCGAAAACGTCCACTTCCAGATTGACCAGATCGCCGGGGGTTTTCGCGCCCCAGGTCGTCACCGTCAAGCTGTGCGGGATGAGATTGACCCCGAAACGGGATTCCGCGACTTCGTTGACGGTTAGCGAGGTGCCATCCAGGGCGACCGAGCCCTTCGGGGCTATATAGCGCGAAAGATGCTCCGGCGCTTCCAAAAGAAAGCGTTTGCTGTCCCCGTCCGGGGTGATCGAGAGAATCTTGGCAACGCCATCGACGTGGCCAGAGACGATATGCCCGCCAAGCTCATCGCCTGCCCGCAGCGAGCGCTCCAAATTGACGCGGCGACCAGGCTGCCAGTTGTCGAGCGTCGTCTTGGCGAGGGTCTCGTTCGAGACGTCGACGGTGAACTCGGCGCCGGTCGAAATTGGCTCAATCGCCGTTGCCGTCAGACAAACACCATCGCAGCAGATCGAAAGCCCTGCCTCCTCCGGCTTCAGAGGATAGGCTGTTCGCAGCGTAAACTGTCCGGACCTCCGGCCTATGACCTCGCCGACATCGGTGATCAATCCGGTGAACATCTGATCAGCGTCCTTCCTTTTCAGCGAGGCGACGGAATCGCCACATCGTATCGGGCCCCATGGTGCGCCGTTCGACGGCGGACATTCCGAGGTCTCCCACCCAGCGTTTCGCCGCCTGTCCGGCGTCGTGATCCGAGGGGTGGCCTGCCATATAGAGCACGATCTCGTCCGCGAAAGATGCGTCCGCGAAGCCGCGCCAGATCGCCGGGCCACCTTCGACGAGAAGCCGGGTGATACCGCGCGCGACGAGCGCCTCCATGATCGAAGGCAGCCAGAGTGCGCCGCCGACGACGCCGACGTCGATGATGTCGGTGCCGCCTGCGGCGATCGCATGCCTCTTCCCAGCATCGCTTTCGGACGATGTCATCAGCCAGACGGGCACAACGCGTGCACTTCGGAACAGCTTGGCGCCGAGAGGGAGATCGAGCGAGCGCGAGAGCACGATGCGCACGGGCGAACGGTCGAAAAGCCCGGGAAGCCTGCAGGTGAGTTCGGGATCGTCGTCGCGGACGGTGGCGCTGCCGACGAGGATCGCGTCGAATTCCTTGCGCAACAGCATGCCGTGGAGACGCGCCTGCTCACCTGTGACCCAGATCGGAGCGGAACCAGAACCGCGTGCGATATCGCCGTTCCCGTCGAGTGCCAGCTTCAGCGTCACGAGCGGGCGGCGCTCGGTAACGCGAACGATGTGGCCACGCGTGATCCATCGTGCTTCCGGCGCGCCGACGCCGCGGACGACCTCGATGCCTGCGTGACGCAGACGATCGAGCCCGCGACCCGCCACGCGAGGATCGGGATCCTCAATCGCGACGACGGCGCGCTTCAATCCTGCAGCGATGATCGCATCGGCGCATGGCGCGGTGCGGCCATAGTGCGAGCATGGCTCGAGCGTGACGTAGATCGTCGCGCCGCGTGCCTTTTCTCCTGCAGCGATGATGGCTTCGGTCTCGGCGTGTGGACGCCCTCCCCGCGCGGTGGTTCCACGCGCGATCACTTCACCGGTTTCGTCGTTCACGATGACGGCGCCGACGGACGGATTGGGCGCGGTGGCGCCAAGCCCGCGCTCCGCCATGCGCAGGGCAATCGCCATCATCTCGGCGTCGAACGCGGAACTGTTGCTGCTCGGCATGCCGGCCTAGTGCTTTTTCTCGGCAGCGATCTCATCGAGAACCGGAGACCCGAACCTTTCATTGAGATCGAGCGGATCGGGAGGATCGCTTGCAAGCTCGCGGAGAACGGCGTGGAAGTCGGCGGCGTCGCGGAAATCGCGATAGACGGACGCGAAGCGTACATAAGCAACCGGATCA
>CAYYDL010000203.1:0-2999 GCA_964470545.1 uncultured Hyphomicrobium sp.
AACGGTTCAGGAAACCCTGCGCGGTTTAGCCATACCCTGATGTCTGATCGCCTTATGCCCAATTCCTTGACACCCCCGGACCCCCTATCTATGGTCCGCGCCGTCGATCTCCCTGAGCGGCTGTTTTTCCGCGTTTTCTGGATGGTTTGAACCATGTCAGCCGATGGCAAGGGTCAGCCCCCGGAAAGTGGCGAAATTAGCCCGGAAGACCGTGAAGCCATTCGCCAGCGGTCGGCGGAACTCGGCCGTAAGCTCGATGCGCTCAAGTCGCAGAAAGTCAAGGTCGAACGATCGGCGGGCGGAGGATCACAAGACCAATCCGCCTATGGAACGGCCTTCAAGTTCGCGGCCGAGTTAGTCGTCGGTGTCGTTGTCGGCGGCGGGCTTGGCTGGTTACTTGACAGGCAGTTCGGCACAGCGCCGTGGCTGATGATCGTTCTGGTCATCCTTGGCTTTGCGGCGGGTCTTCTGAACGTTGTCCGCGCCGCTCAACAGGCGCAGGCGAAAAATGAACCGCTGCAAAAGGCGGCGGCGTCGGTCAAAGCTGACGACGACGAATGAAAACTAGGGGGTAGACCTTGGCCGCTGAAGGCGCCGGACACCACGGTCCGATGGAGCAGTTCGAGATCCGGAATATCTTCCATCTCGATCTTTTCGGTCACGATGTTTCGTTCACGAACTCGTCGTTGATGATGGTCGTGGCACTTGTTCTCATCTCGGGATTCATGATTTTCGCAATGCGCGGCCGTGCGCTCGTGCCCTCGCGCGTTCAATCGGTCGCCGAGATCGTCTATGAATACGTCGCCGGCATGGTGAAGGAGAACCTCGGCGAAGAGGGCATGAAGTTCTTCCCTTGGGTCTTCTCGATTTTCATCTTTATTCTGATCCTGAACCTCGTCGGCCTCATCCCCGGCAACTTCACCGTCACCAGCCACATCATCGTGACGTTCGCGCTCGCCGCCATGGTCTGGCTCGTTGCGACGTTCATCGGGTTCTGGACGCACGGGCTTGGCTATCTGAAGCTGTTCGTGCCGGAAGGCGTGCCGGTTTGGCTGATGCCCGTTATCATCCCGATCGAGCTCATTTCCTACTTTATCCGTCCGATCAGCCATTCTGTGCGTCTCTTCGCCAACATGATGGCGGGACACACGATGCTTGAAGTCTTTGCCGGTTTCGCCGTGATGCTGCCCTGGTGGGGCAAGATCGCGCCCGCGGGCTTCATGGTGGCTTTCACAGGGTTGGAATTCCTCGTGGCCTTTTTGCAGGCGCTTATCTTCACGGTTCTGACCTGCATCTACCTCAACGATGCTGTTCATATGCATCATTGATAACGTCCGGCTTTCGGACACGGCCTTCCAACGCAAAAACACGAAGCTAAGGGAGACTTTGAAATGGAACTCGCAGCAGCAAAGATGATCGGCGCGGGCCTCGCCTGCTCGGCTCTGATCGGCGCCGGCGTCGGCATCGGCAACATCTTCGGTAATTATCTCTCCGGCGCCATGCGTAATCCATCGGCTGCACCGGGACAGTTCACGAACCTGCTCATCGGCTTCGCTCTTGCCGAAGCGACGGGTCTTTTCGGCCTCCTGATCGCGCTCATCATCCTCTACGGTTGAGACTCGGCCGGGAAAACTGAACCACGCCCGATCAACCGGAGGCCATGATGTTTGCCGGAACGACCATGCTGCTTGCGGTCGCCGCTGAGGCGACCGAGGAAGCCGCCCAGTCCGGAGGCTTGCCGCAGCTCAATCCGCAGCACTTCACGCCGCAGCTCTTCTGGCTCGCCGTGACGTTCGTTGCGCTGCTGTTCGTCATGTCGAAGATCGCGCTTCCGCGCGTCGCCGACGTGATCGAAGAGCGCCGCGACCGGATCAGGCGGGATCTCGACGCCGCTTCGCGTCTCAAGGACGAGACCGACAAGGCGCTCGCCGATTACGAAAAAGCGCTCGCCGACGCCCGTGCGAATGCCTCGGGCATCGCGAAGGAGACGCGCGAGAAGCTCGCCGCCGAAACGGAGGCGGAGCGTCAGCGTGTCGACGCACAGATCGCGGCCAAGCTGAAGGAAGCGGACGCGCGGATCGCGGCGACGAAGTCGAAGGCCCTATCGGCCATCGGTGACATCGCGACCGAAACGGCCCGCGCCGTCGTCGAAAAGCTCATCGCACAGGATGTGCCGGCCGAAGACGTGAAAAAAGTGCTGCGTCCGCTCGCGGGCGAGTGAGGATTTGGACATGTTCCTTTTCGACCCTAACGATCCGCTGTTCTGGGTGATGGTCGCCTTCGTGGCGTTCATGGCGCTGCTCGTCTATTATCGTGTTCCGTCGGCAGTGACGAAAGCGCTGGACGACCGCGCCGACGCAATCCGCAAGGAACTTGACGAAGCGCGGAAGCTCCGCGAGGAGGCGCAGGCTCTTCTCTCCGACTATCAGCGCAAGGCGCGCGAAGCGGAGAAGGAAGCGCAATCAATCGTGGAGCAGGCGAAGCGCGAGGCCGAAGCTCTTGCAGCCGATTCCCGTAAGCAGCTCACCGAAAGCGTCGAGCGACGCTCGAAGATTGCCGAAGAGAAGATCGCGCGTGCCGAAGCGCAGGCGTTGAGCGAAGTCCGCTCGACGGCGGTCGAAACGGCTCTTTCAGCCGCTCACGAGATCCTCAAATCGCGCGCCGGCGGGTCGACGGGTGAAGCCCTGGTTTCGCAATCGATCAGCGATCTGCGCGGCAAGCTCAACTGAGCGCCTCGCTAAAAGCGACGATCAAAATCAAAAAGGCCGGGCTCAACGCCCGGCCTTTTTTGTTGCCAGAGAGGGTTGTGAAAAGCTGCTCCGCCGTCAGCCGGAACTTGGCGCCTTGCTGTCAAACCCAACGATCAGCTGGTATTCGCCGGGGCGTGTGCCTTCAGCAACGGGGAACGTGACGGTGCGAACGGCCGAGAAATAGCTGATCGGCTTGTCGAGGCCGACGTTCACGTCAAGCTTGACGCTGTCGCTCGCTATCCTCGTGCG
>CAYYDL010000204.1:0-2308 GCA_964470545.1 uncultured Hyphomicrobium sp.
AAGCCATTCTGAAGAAAATTGTGGATGAGGCCGTCGTCCGCGCCCAGACTGAAGGCGCAGGCGTCCACGCACTCGCCATGTCGGCGCTCCGCGCCACCCGTGAAGCCACGGCCACGCACGGCGGCGAACGCCTTCCCTGCCTTCGCGGGACACCGATCAAAGGCGAACGCATCGGCGATCTCACGTTCGATGGCGTTGCGGAAGCTGCGATTTTCCCGGGCGACCTGCCGATAGATCCGGCGGCCGCCTTGAATGCGGCGCGCCACGCGAAGTCGGCCTCCCTTGAACTGGTGCGCTTCGCACCGCCCGAGCTTGCGGATACGCTGACCGACGGCAAACCCGCCGCCTTCCCGCATATCCGACTGGATCGCGCGCTCGATTTCCTGATCTCGGATTATCTCGCATGACCAACGAGAACGACATCCCACCGCCGCGAAAACCCCGCGTATTCAGAACGAGCGACGTCAGCGAGGACATCGATTTCGCCGACGAAAACATTGAAGGCGGCGGCGCCGTCACGACGAGGCGATCGGGAATCCCGACACGCCGCCTGACCGTCGCGGATATCAACCGCGGCTTCAATTTCGGCGGAATGCTCTTTTCCGCCATGGCAGCGCTGGCGTCGATCGCCGCGGGCCTATGGTTCACACGCTTCGTTTCGATTGCGCTCGCCCGTCAGGACTGGATCGGCTGGCTGGCCTTCGGGTTGATGATCGTCATCGGCCTTGCGCTGCTCGGCATCATCCTTCGCGAACTTCTGGGATTCCGGCGACTTGCACGCTTGGCGCAATTGCGCGCCCTCGTCCGGGCAACGATCGCCAAACCGGATGTGCCATCCGAGCGGAAAGCAGTTGCTGCACTTCTCGCTCACTATCGCGGCCGACCGGATCTCGCTTGGGGTTTGGCGCGCGTCAAGGACCACACCGGCGACGTTTTGGAACCAGGCGAGTTGCTGAGACTGTCTGATCGCGAGCTCCAGCACCCGCTCGATGACGAGGCGCGCAAGATCATTCTGGCGTCGGCGAAACGCGTCGCAACAGTGACTGCTCTTTCGCCGATCATGTGGATCGCCATGGGCTTCGTGCTCGTCGAGAACATTCGGATGTTTCGTGCACTTGCGGCAATCTACGGGGGCCGGCCCGGCATCCTTGGCGCGCTTCGTCTGGCCCGCAACGTCATTGGGCACATCATCGCGACGGGCGGCATCGCCATGACGGACGACCTCCTGGGCCAGTTCGTTGGTCAGGATGTCTTGCGGCGATTATCCCGGCGCCTCGGCGAAGGCGCCTTTAATGGCGCTCTGACCTCTCGCCTCGGCGTGGTCGCCGTCGAGGTCATACGGCCGCTGCCCTATCTCGATTCCGAGCCGTTGCGGGTCCGCGAGATCTTCAACGAGCTCATTCGCTCGCTTCGCGGCGCCGATAAGGCTGCCGAAGGTTAGATCTTACGATTTGCCTTACGCCGCGGCCGCATCCGGACGCGGGCTGAGACCACCTGGCGTCGCGATCTTCCGCTCCCAATCGCGCGAGCGGTGCACTGCATCGACAAGCACAGGCGGGGGCCGTTGATCCTCTTTCGTCGACAACGCCCACCGTTCAATGGGACCGGCCCGGCGCGAGGTTAGCCAGCTGACAGGACCCGCGAGCACGAGCCCCAGGATCACTGGTGACATCCAAGCCAGGAGAGCCGGAGAGACGGTCCAGGCGATGGCGCCCGCGATCCCGCCAATCGCGGTTTGCCAACGCGCGAACCACATCGCATCGTCGAAGGTCAACGCACCATCGTTGCGCTTCTGCGTCTACCAGCCGGAGTCCCGCCCCGCAAGAATTTCCGCAGCGCCGATCGACTGTGTCACCATGAAGATTGGCGCAATCAACATCGAGTAGATCGTCTCGATCAAGACGCCCAACGTGACCCGGATCGCGCCGAAGAAATCCCTCTCCCGGCGCGCCTCTTTCCAAGCGAGGAGAAGACCGAGCGCCTTGGGTAAGAGCACCACGATCATCGTTTCAAGGAAGAGACGCAGCGCCGCGCCCGGATCGATGATCGGCCAGATCGGAAACAACGTCTTGTCGTCCCGGAAATAGCTCGGGATCATCTGTTGGCCTTGCAGCGCCAGCACCACGCCAACGACGAGGGACATCGCCCATACGGCCGAGATGAGGTAGGAGGCGGCACCCATTCCGAGATGCAGCCGGCCCATGGGCGTGACCCCCGGCTGCGAGACGATCGCCAAATGCTGCAGGTTTCCCTGCGCCCAGCGCCTGTCCCGTGCCACGACGTCGATGATGTTCGGCGGCATCCCTTC
>CAYYDL010000205.1:0-1936 GCA_964470545.1 uncultured Hyphomicrobium sp.
CCCCTGGAAGAGGCCCAAAATGGAGAAGAGAGCGGCAGGTTAACCGCTCTCTTCTTTGAGCTTGTCGCTCAGGACAGAACCATTTGGGGACGGCGCGGTTCTGTCTGCCGCCGATGAAACCTCTGGGGTAGAGATTGACCCTGTAAATTCAGGGGCAACAACTACTCAGCACACACGCTGCTGTCGGCGTCGATCAAGCAATCTGATTTGGGTCACATCGGTCAAGCCCTGCGGACCGGAATTTGGGCCCTGAGGCAGCAATACAACTGAGCCGCCGGTGTGTAGGCCTCGTGCGCCGCGACGGGCCGTCCCTTACGAAAACGTATGGCGGATCCGCCATTTTGTTCATCTTGATGACAGCATCAAACGCCTACCAGGGCGCCACACCGCAACGTCTGTAGACGTTGTGAATTTTAATGGAGCCTAAGAGATGAAGACGACCCTGAGCGTGGCTTTGGCCGCGGTTGCAATGATGCTTGGCGCTGGCGTCGCGAGCGCGACGGAAGCAAAGCCCGTCCATCACCATTCCCATCATGTCACCAAGCACGTTGCTTCAAAGCACGTCACCCACAAGCACGTCGCCGCGAAGCACACCACGAAGAAACACGTCGCTTCGAAGACCGCTAAGAAGCACGTGGCATCGAAGCACGCGAAGAAGCACATCGCGTCGAAGAAAACCAAGAAGCATCTTGGCTAAGACGTTACATCAGGTGCGCGGCTTGCGTCACGCACCTGATGAATTTATTGCGCCAAGGGACGGTCGAATTAGTCCCGCGCGCCTTGCAGAATGGCGTCACTCAACATTTGCGACAGACCGATGAGCTCATGAAGGCCCGTCTTGTCGTCCTGCAAAATGCCGAGAGTGACGTTTTGGCCGTCCGCGTCGACGCTGGCATAGCAGATCGCCTTGAGCTCCCCGCATTCCGCGCGTGCTAGCAGCTCCTTCAGGCCGACGATGATTCTCTGCTTTTCCTCCAACTCTTTCTTCGCCCGTTCACCACTTAGAAGAACCAGATTTCCCATCTGCTCACCTTCCGCATCAGCAACAGAGGTTCAGACCGCAGCCATGCTGGCATGCGTCGGGGCGGCGCGTCTTTAGCACTTGCGAAATTTCACCTCCGATTGAGTCCGCGGACCGCCGGTTGTTGCGGCAAGTGTTACGCGATGGACTCGGGGACCCGCGAGGCGCAAGCCGGACGGTGACCCGTTCGATTGCGCCATGAGGCCTCCGAGGAACTCAGGCCGTGCATTCGCGTTTCGCTAGCGGAGAACGTATTCCGGCAGGCCCCAGACGCTCTTCACTTTCGACAACTTCGGGACATTTCGCATGCACGTCGCCTACAGTTCGGACGACCTGAAAAATCTCGCTCGAATTCTCAGCGATATTTTGGCTCAAGCTCGAAAGCTCGATCCTGACATTTCGACCGACGACATCGTCCAGCGCGTCTGCGCGCTCGCCGATCGTGGCGAACGCAATGCCAAGAGGCTCAAGAACGCAGCGCTCGGCTGCACAAGATCGTGAGCACTTGCTCACTTCCATAACGCGGGGTTGGTCAGCAGATCGAGAAAACTGACTTTCTGGCCGATGCTCGCGAGACTTTCGCTTGAAGCGCCTGAACCGGCCGCACCGGCTTTTTTCCGAAGCGAATCGCGAGGAATCCGATGCGACGCCGCATCCGGTTTCGAACGATGCTGCGGCGTTGCGATTTTCGCACTCTTGGGATCATCCGGTTGGTTCGCGGCCAGCACGATCGATCGTGCGTCGCCAGTCTCAGCCACCGCGACGCGCGGTTTCGCCGGCGGCGTCGCAGGTAGATCGTCTTTGCCGATTGAGCTTGTCGTTATGCCGGAAAATTTCGCGCTTAGCGCTTCTGCCGCCTGACGTGCGGAAACCGCTGTCGGCGAGTTGTCGTTGACGGCTTTCGCATAGTTCGTG